>NZ_JBLTJC010000021.1:0-59252 GCF_048158785.1 Streptomyces colwelliae
CACTGGAGTAGCGCGAGTAGCCGCTGTCGGAGGAGTGCATGGCCACCAGCACGCCCGCCTCCTCGACCCGCTTCCAGAACGGGTCGAACTCCGGCAGCGCGAAGGACCGCGAGCCGCCGTAGCCGGGGACCGGGGCGGGCCGGATGAGAATCGCCCGCGCTCCCCGCTCAAGACACCACTCCAGCTCGGCGATCGCCTTGTCCAGGATCGGCAGGCTGATCACCGGCGTGGTGAAAATGCGGTTCTTGTAGTTGAACTGCCAGGTCTCGTGCAGCCATTGGTTGAGGGCGTGCACGACGACATGGATCAACTCCGGGTCGTCCCGCATCCGTTCCTCGACCAGGCTGGCGAGTGTCGGGAACATCAGGGTCTGCTGGATGCCCAGGTCGTCCATGAGCGCCATGCGCGGTCCGGGCTCGCGGAACGCGGGGATCGACCGCATCGGCTCGCCGAACAGCTCCCGGTGGGACTTGCCCTCCGGGTTCCCCTCACGGAAGTAGTCCTCCCACGCGCCAGGCCTGGCTACGACCTCGAACGTGGGGTTGGGGATGTAGTCGCTGATCTGACCGCGGATGGCGATCTTCGTACGGCCCTTCACCTGCACGTACTGGATGGCGCTCGCGTACTGCTTGGGCAGGTACCGAGTGAGCGCATCCTCCGTCTCGTACAGGTGGTTGTCCGCGTCGAACAGTGGATACGGCGGCACACGCGATGGCATGAGATCCTCCTTCGCAGATTGCGAGAATCCTATTCTCACTCTTGATGGGCGGCAATATCCTTGCGGAGAACGAACTTCTGGACCTTGCCGCTGGCGGTCCGCGGGAAGTCCTCGACGACATGCAGTTCCTCCGGCCACTTCTGCCGGGCCAGGCCCGCCGCGGCGAAGTGGGCGCGCAGGTCGTCGAGGGTCGGTTCGGGGTGGCCGGACCGCAGTCGTACGACGGCTGCCGCGTGCTCGCCGAGGCGGGCGTCCGGGGCGGCCACGACCGCGGCCTCGGCGACGGCCGGCAGGGCGAGGAGAACCTCCTCCACCTCCAGCGCGCCGATGTTCTCGCCGCCGCGGATGATGATGTCCGCCTTGCGGTCGGTGATGGTCAGGTAGCCGTCCTCGTCGAACTCACCGATGTCGCCGGTGCGGTACCAGCCGTCCGCGTCGAAGGCCCGCTCGGTGAGGGCCTCGTCGGTATAGCCGAGGCACAGGTCCGGGCCGCGGCTGAGGATCTCGCCGTCCTCGGCGAGCCGGATCTCCACTCCGGCCAGCGCGTCCCCGTCGGTGTAGAGCCGCTTGTCCTCGGGCGCGGTGTGGGCCGAGGCGGTGATCGAGGGGTGCTCGGTGCTGCCGTAGGCCCGGAAGACCGTGATGCCGAGGTCCGCGAGGCGTCTGGTCACCGCGTTCGGTACGGCCGCGCCGCCGAGGCCCGCGTATTTCATACACGTCAGGTGGCCGGGCGTGAAGTCGGGGTGGTCGAGAAGGCTCGTCATGTAGTACGCGGCGCCGCCCCCGACGGTGAGTCCGTCGCGGGCCATCAACTCCAGGGCGAGGCCCGGGTCCCAGGTGTCGGCGAGGTTCACCGGGGAGCCGTCGAGGACGGGGATCAGGAAGGCGTTCACCATGCCGATGAAGTGGCCGACGGGCGCGGAGGTGAGCTGGTCACCGCGGTCGGGCGGGTAACGGCCGGCGAGTTGGCGGGTCTCGAAGCCCAAGGTGCGGTGACTGTGCACAACTCCCTTGGGGTCGCGGGTCGTTCCGGAGGTGAAGGCGATCAGCGCGGGCCCGGACGGGTCCGTCGGTACGACGCCGGGCAGCGGTTCGTCGGCGAGCAGCTCGTCGAAGTCCCGGCCCACGACGCCGACCACGGGGATCTTCGCGCTCAGCTCGGGGTCGTGGCGGAGATGTCCGAACCGGTCGGCGGTGACGAAGACCTTGGGCTCGACGGTCTCCAGGATGTAGCCGACTTCCTTGCGGCCGTAGAAGTGGACGATCGGCACCACGACCGCGCCGAGGAACGCCGAGGCCCAGAAGACCGCAGCGGCTTCCATCCAGTTGGGCAGTTGGAAGGCCACGACGTCACCGGGGCCGACACCCCGTTCGCGCAGTCCGGCGGCCAGTCGGCGGGCCGTCGACTCGACCTCGGCGAAGGTCCCTTCCCAGGGCCGCACCGCCGAGTGCACGCGGAACACGGCCCCCGGGGCGGCCGTCAGTCCCCGCGTCAGCAGGTCACCGATCGTCTCACTGGTCCACCAGCCCTCCGCCTCGTAGCGGTCGACCAGTTCAGCGGGGATCGTTCGCACGACAGGAACTTCCTCTCGTCATTGAGAATTGCACTCTCTCAGAGCGAGAAGGTAAATTCCATACATGGGACGAGACCACGGGTTCCACCCGGTGCGGATCACACGGATCATCCAGGAGACGCCCGACACACGGACGTACGTACTCGACGCGCCCTTCCCGTACCGGGCGGGCCAGTTCGTGACGATCAAGGCCTGTGGCACGCTGCGCAGTTACTCCATGTCCAGTTCGCCGGAGACGGACGCCGAGCTGATGACGACGGTGAAGCGGGTCCCGGGGGGTCTGGTGTCCAACTGGATGCATGACCATCTCGCGCCCGGCGATGTCGTCGAAACCACGCTGCCCGCAGGGGTGTTCTGTCTGCGGGAGGGCGACGAGGCAGGCTCAGCCCCCGAGTCGGCCGCTCCGGTGGTGGCGTTCTGCGGGGGCAGCGGGATCACCCCGATCCTGTCGCTCGCCAAGTCGGCGCTGGCCGGCACCGGGCGTCCGGTGCGGGTCCTGGCCGCCGACCGGGACGCCGGTTCCGTCATCTTCGCCGCCGCGCTGGGCGAGTTGGCCGAGCGGTACCCGGACCGGTTCGAGGTCCGGCGCCATCTCGACGACTGGCAGGGGTTCGTCACCGCGGACCAGGTCCGGGAGTTCGCGGGCGGCGACACGGACGCCGATTTCTACCTCTGCGGGCCCGCGCCCTTCATGGAGTTGGTGGAGAACGCGCTTCTCGCCCACGGTGTCGCACCGGAACGGATCTTCGTCGAGCGGTTCGCGCAGGCCGCCGCCGACCGCCCGCTCCAGGAGAACCCCGAGCAGGAACCCGAGGAACCCGTCGAACAGGACGGCACCCTCACGCTCGTGCTCTCCGGCAAGCGGCACACGCTCGCGCAGCGCTCCGGCGAGACCTTCCTGGAGAGCGCACGTCGGGCAGGTCTGGCCCCGCCGTTCTCCTGCGAGGCGGGCAACTGCGCCACCTGCATCGCCCAAGTCACCGAGGGCGAGGCCAAGATGCGCGTCAACAACGCGCTCGACGACGACGAGATCGCCGAGGGCTGGGTCCTGACCTGCCAGGGCGAGCCGACCACCCCGCACGTCACTGTCGAATACGAGGACTGAGGCCATGGACGTAGATCTCGAACTCGACGAGGGCCTGGCGGTCGTCACCATCGACCGCCCGCAGGCCCGCAACGCGATCGCCCCGACCACCATGGACGAACTGGACAAGGCGCTCGACGCCGCCGCGGGCGCCAAGGCCCTGGTCATCACGGGGGCCGGCGACCGGGCGTTCGTCTCCGGCGGGGACCTGAAACAGCTGAGTGCGATCCGCACCGAGGAGGACGCGATGGCCATGGCCCTGCGGATGAGGGGGATCTGCGATCGCATCGCGGCCTTCCCCGGACCGGTGATCGCCGCGTTGAACGGCCACGCGTTCGGCGGCGGCGCCGAGGTCGCGGTGGCCGCCGACATCCGGGTCGCCGCCGACGACATCAGGATCGCCTTCAACCAGGTGGCCCTGGCCATCATGCCCGCGTGGGGCGGCGCCGAGCGCCTGGCCCAACTCGTAGGCAAGGGGCGGGCGTTGATGCTCGCCGGTGCCGGGACCGTGCTCGACGCGGCCGAGGCCCAACGCGTCGGACTGCTCGAACTGGTGCTGCCGCGCGCCGAGTTCGCCGAGGGCTGGCGCACGCTGGCCAGATCCCTGGCGACCAATCCGGCGCGGGAGATCAAACGCGTGATGAGCGGAGCCGTCCCGGAGGAGGAGGCGGCCCGCGCCTTCGCCCGCCTCTGGGTGTCCGACGAGCACTGGCAGGCAGCGGAGAGGGTGATGTCCCGTGGGTGACACACGAGTTGGGGCGACCGGAGCGGGCGCCGACCTGAGCAACACCGACCTGACCGACGTACGGACGCACACGGACCGTGCGGCGGCCGGCGACGGGCGGGTGCGGGTCGAGTCCAGCCCGGTGGGGCCGATCGTACGACCGCCGGACGCGAGCGATCTCGTCATCCTGTATCTGCACGGGGACCGGCAGTTGTCGGGTTCACCGGAGTCCGCGGTGGACCTGGCCGAGCGACTCGCCCTGCGGACAGGGGCAGTTGTGGTGTGCCCGCGGTACCGGTCGTCGTTCCCGGGGGCGCTGGACGACGTGCACGCCGTATACAGCTCGTGTCAGGCCCGTGGTCCGGTCGCGCTGGCCGGTGAGCGGCTGGGGGCCGGGCTCGCGGCCTCGCTGCTGGTGCGGCTGCGGGACATGGGGGCTCAGGAGCCGGAGTGTGCGGTGCTGATTTCGGCGTTGCTCGATCTGACGTTGGACGCGCCGAGTCTGCTGTTCAACGCGGCCGCCGATCCGGGCTTCGACATCGACGAACTCCGGTTGCACACGGCCCGGTTCGCGGGCGGCGCCGACCGGACCAACCCGCTGCTGAGCCCGCTGCACGCCAACCTGCACGGGCTGCCGCCGATCCAGCTCCTGGTCGCCGGCACCGATCCGCTGCTGGACGACTCCTTGTCGTTCGCCGCCCGCGCGGCGCACTCGGGTGTCACGGTGGATCTTCGGGTACGGCCGGACGCGGTGAGTCTGCATCCCGAGAGCGTGACGGCGATGGCCGATTTCATACAGGCGTGGGCCCGAGCAGCACGCCCATGACATCGCGGATGATCTCGGGGTAGTCGGTCTGCTCCTCGTCGAGCATCCACTGCTGCTGGACCCCTTCGAGCATCGCCACCACGGCCGTGGCGGCGGCTCGGGGGGTCAGGCCGCTGGGTACGCGATCGCCGTAGAGCGCGGTGAGGTGCGCGACGGTGTGGTCCTGGATCGACCGGTAGTAGTCGTGGCAGAACCGCTGTGCCTCGTCGCTGCCGGTGACGCCCTCGGCCACGAGAACGCTGTGGATCTGGGCGAGACCGGGGTTCTTGTGGTCGTAGGTGATGACCTCGGCGAGCAGCCCGGGCAGGTCCTTGCCGGCGTCCGCGTGGAGGGCGGCCAGGTGCTCGCGGGTGAGCTCCTCGCGGAGCTGGACGAGGGCGAGGAGAAGCCGCTTCTTGCTCGGGAAGTAGTGCAGTACGCCCTGCCTGGTCAGGCCGGCGCGCTCGGCCACGGCATCGATGGACGCCTTCTTGTAGCCCCGCTCGGCGAACACCCCCAGCGCGGCGACAAGGATCTCCTCGTGTCGGGCCGTCGTCATTGAGCACCCCTTCCACCACGGCAACACCCAGGTGACATTACGGTTGCCGTCGCGATCGGGCGACCCTTCCGGCCATTGCGGAACCCTTGGCCGTCCGGCGGCACCGGAGCCGGTGACCGTGCTCCGAGGGTGTCGGGAGGGTGGGCGTACGCGGACCGGGCCGCCGGCCGGCAGCCGGGGCCCGGTCGTGGCCCGCAGGACAGTTCCCTCTCACGCACCCCGGGACGGCGGCTCGAAGCCTGCGATGATCACGGCGTTGGTGTCGGCCGCGGCCTGCCGCAGGGGCTTCGCCCGCTCGTACGCCTCCGACTCGTACCAGGCTCTCGCGGCTTCGACGCTCTCAAATTCGAGAACGACGGTCCGGTCGCCGTGCCACTCGCCTTCGAGGATCTGCGGACTTCCGTCGACCGCGAGGACGGACGCGCCGCCCTCGGCCATCGACGCACCGGCCGCCCGGCTGTAGGCGTCCATCCCGGCCGGGTCCTTGATGGACTCGGTCAGGATGACGTACCCCTTGGGCATCCGGTTCTCCTCAGCTCACTGTGATCGCGCGCTCGGGGCAGCTTCCGATGGCCGTGCGGACCTGGTCCTCGTACTCGGCGGGGACTTCGGGGGTCAGTACCTCGGCGTACCCGTCGTCGGTCAGGTCGAACACCTCGGGGCAGATCGACCAGCAGATCCCGTGACCGCGGCAACGGTCCGTGTCGACGACGGCTTTCATCGCGCAGGCTCCTCGGACCTCTCGGATTTCCCGGACTCCTCGACGAGCGTGAACTCCAGGTTGAGATGGGTGAGTCCACGCAGGATGTACGTCGGCAGGTAGCGGAAGTTCCGCGCGTCGGCAGGGCCGTGCACGCTCTCCGAGATCCTGATGTCCGTCGTACGGTCGAGCATGCGCTCGATGCCCACCCGGGCCTCGGCGCGGGCCAGCGGGGCGCCGGGGCAGGTGTGGGGGCCGCGGCCGAACGCGAGGTGGTGCCGGGCGTTCGCGCGGGCCGGGTCGAAGGTCTCGGGGTCCTCGAAGTGGCGCGGGTCGCGGTTCGCGGCGCCGTTGAGGACCATGAGGGTGGTGCCGGCGGGGATGTCGACGCCGCCGACCGTGGACGGAACGCGGGACAGCCGGAAGTCGCCCTTGATGGGGCTCTCGGTGCGCAGCGTCTCCTCGATGAAGTTGGGGATGCGGTCGCGCTCGGTGCGCAACAGCCGCTGCAGATCGGGGTCTTCGGCGATCAGCTTGAGCGCGTTGCTCAGCAGCCGGACGGTGGTCTCCTGGCCGGCCGCGAAGAGGTTGGTGGCGACGCGGGCCACGTCGGCGACGTCGGGGGTCGAGCCGTCGGCGAACTTCGCGGTGGCGAGTCCCGTGATCACGTCCTCGCGGGGTTCGCGGCGGCGCTCCTCGACATAGGCCGAGAACTGCCCGTACAGGTACTCCAGTGGCGAGTACGCCACCTCGCCGTCCGTGCTCCCGATGCCGCCCCGCGGCTGGTGCTCGAGGCCCTCGACGAACGTGTTGCGGTCCTCGTCGGGCACACCGAGCAGATCGGCGATGACCCGCAGGGTGAACGGACCGGCGAACCCGCTGATGAAATCGCCCTCGCCGGCGGCGAGATACGCGTCCAGCTGGGCGTCGGCGAGGTGCCACATCGACGCCTCGTTCTCCTTGAGGCGGCGCGGGGTGATCAGCCGCATCAGCAGTCCGCGGTGATCCGTGTGCACGGGCGGGTCGAGCGTCGGCAACTGGTCGCTCATCGGGAGCTGGTCGCGGTACTGCTCGATCAGCGCGCTCACGTCGTCGCCCACGAGCGGGACCGGGAACCCGGGGAAGGGGCCGGTCACCGAGAGGCAGGACGAGAAGGTGTCCGCGTCGTTCAGGACCTGGATCGCCTCGTCGTAACCGGTCACCATCGTCACGTCGTGGTGGCTCTCGTGTTGTACCGGGCACTTCCCGCGCAGGGCCGCCAAGTAGGGGTAGGGGTCCGCGACGACTTCGTCGTCCTGGAAGAAGTCGATCGCCTCGAAGTCCTTCACGGTGTGCACGGTTCCCTTCCGTCACCAGTCTGACGACGAGCGACGATATCAATGTTCTCCGGTGACGAGAAGGTCGTTTTCGCTTTCATGGAGCGGGAGTTGCGGGTGTCGTCAGACGTCCCTGGCCCATGTGGTCGAGAGCCGCGTCGGCCGCCGTCAGCACAGTGCCCGTAGGGGCGCCCGCCGTGTCGGCGAGGTCGGCCAGCAGCCTCACGTCCTTACGGAGCAGCGGTCCGGCGCGTTCAGCGAGACGGTCGAGTGTGCCGCCGGCGGCCCGCACGCGGTCGAGCGCGAAGCTCGATCCGCTGCCGTGGAGGACGACTTCGGCGAGGGCGCCCCGGTCGATGCCGAACTCCGGTGCCAGGGCCAGTGTGTCGGCCGCGGTCGCCAAGTTGGCGGTGAACAACAGGTTGTTGAGGAGTTTGGCGATCTGTCCTGAGCCGAGCGGACCCATGTGGACGACCGGATCGCCGAACGTCTCGAACACCTTGCGGCAGTAGGCGACCGTGCCGGACTCGCCGCCCGCCATCACCAGCAGACGGCCCTCGGCCGCCGCCTGTCCGCCGCCGCTGACGGGTGCGTCGACCACGGAGACGCCGTGCGCCTCGGCGCGTTCGGCGAGCCGTCGGCAGGTGTCGGGGTGGACTGTGCTGTGTACGGCGATCACCCCGCCCCGGCGCAGGCCTCTCAGCACGCCCTGTTCGCCCGTGACGACCTGTTCGACATCGGCGTCGTCGACGACACAGACGCACACCAGGTCGCTGGCGGCGGCCAGTTCGACGGGGGACGTGGCCCGCTGAGCCGCCGTGTCCGCGAACGCGGAGAGCGTGGCCGGGCGGCGCGCCCACAGTGTCGTGACGAAGCCCGCCTCGACGATCCGGCGCGCCATGGGAGCGCCCTGACTGCCCAGCCCGATGAATCCGACGCGCATCAGCGGGCCTCCTGCTCGACCGAACCGGGGGTGTTCCCGGACTCCGGCTCCACGACGGGGCTCTGAGGCTCGGCGCCCACTATGGACTCGGCGTCGGCTGCGGGCTCCGCATCAGCCTTCGGCTCCGGTCGCCAGAACGTGCCCAGCAGTCCCCCGGTCGCCACGACGGCCGCGCCCAGCGCGGTGCCGCCGCCGGTCCAGCCGGTCAGGTCGATGC
The DNA here is from genome assembly GCF_048158785.1 of Streptomyces colwelliae. Classification (NCBI taxonomy): domain Bacteria; kingdom Bacillati; phylum Actinomycetota; class Actinomycetes; order Kitasatosporales; family Streptomycetaceae; genus Streptomyces; species Streptomyces colwelliae. The sequence continues at coordinate 8,641 of NZ_JBLTJC010000021.1, forward strand.
CGGCCGCGTGGTCGACGGACCAGCGGCCGGGGCCCAGTACCGCGAGGGCCAGGGCGACGACGGCGAGCGTGAGGACGTACTCGTAGCCGTCCTTGAAGACGAAGAAGCCGTTGGGCCGGTGGGCGAGCAGCCCCGCGACCAGCATCACCGAGATCACGGCGGCGCAGGCCAGCGGGGTGAGCAGGCCGAGGATCAGCAGGACGCCGGCGCCGACCTCGGTGAGCACGCTCATCCAGGCCTGCAACACGCCCTGTCTCAGGCCGAGTCCGGTGAACCAGCGGGCGGTGCCCTCGATGCGGCCGCCGCCGCGCCAGTGGTTGAGCCCGTGCATGATCATGATCAGTCCTACGACCACGCGTACGAGCAGCAGTACCGCGACATCGGCGTCACTCATCCGGCCCTCCTCGGCAGACGGTCGACCCCGTCGTTGTCGTATCCACCGTTCTCGTATCCGAGAACGCACTCCTCGACGAACGACAGGATCTTCAGGTGGTACCCGGTCGCGGTGTGCCCGATGCTCAAGTTGTGGCCGCTGTCGGCCTGTTCGTCGGTGACGACCCGCGGGGAGTCGGTGAACAGGCTCGCGATGTCGGCCATGGCCTCGGGCCCGGAGCTCCACACACGTTCGTGGTCACCCAGCGTGTAGTGCACGGGAATCCGTACGCGGGCGGCGGCTTCGGCGAACTCCAGCGGCCAGCGGCGGGCGACCGTCGACTCGTACGGCGGCCCGGGTGACTGGATACGGGAAGCGCCGACGACCTCGTCCGGGTACAGACGCGACGGCTCCCACAGCAGGTCGCGCAGGCCGGGTCCGGAGCGTCGCGGCACGGCCGGGTCACGCCGCCGGAAGTCGAGGATCTCGACGGCGCCGGGCGCGTGGTGGCGTCCGGTACCGGCGATCTCCAGGCCGAGAAGGTCGTTCCGGCGTTCGTCGCCGGCCATGTGCACGCCCAGGGCGCAGCCGATCGAGTGCGCCCAGAGGAACAGTCCCGCTCCGCGCGGACGCGAGGCGAGCAGCCGCTCCACCGCTCCGTAGGCGAGATCGACGCGCCGCGCGGGGGAGGCCATGGTCTCGCTGTGCGGAGCCGAACTGCCGTATCCGGGACGGTCGATGGCGACGACCGTGTAGTCCAGTGCCGCCGCGGTGCGCAGGAGGGACAGCCGGGGCTGGTCCGGGTAGTCGAAGTAGCTCGACGTCACCGCTCCCCCGTGCAGGGCCACGACGACCGCACGCGGGTTGCGGACCTCGCACAACAGCCCGGACATGGGAATGCCGTCGACGTCGACGACGCGCGAAACGACCTGCGTGGTACGGGAGTTCATCCGTCCGCCCGGAAGAGGATCACGCCGCTCGGGGTGAGTCCGCCACTGCTCGCCACCGCGACCCGCGCGCCGGGTATCTGGCGTGGCCCGGCCGCGCCACGCAGTTGGCTGATCGCCTCGTGGACCAGCCCCATGCCGTGGGTACGGCCGTGGGAGAGCTGTCCACCGTGGGTGTTCAGGGGCAGTACGCCGTCCCGTGCGATGTTCTTGCCTCCGTCCAGGAAGTCCTTGGCCTCGCCGATGCCACAGAACCCCAACCCCTCAAGCCAGGAGAGGCAGTTGAAGGTGAAGCCGTCGTACAGCTCGGCCACGTCGACGTCTTGGGGGCGCAGCGCGGTGCGTGACCACAAGTGGGCTGACTGGCCGAGGACTTGGGGTTCGTGGGTAAGTGTGCTCTGGTCCCATTCGAGCCGTTCCAGGATCTGGGTGCCGACCGCCTCGACGAAGACGGGTGGTTGGGCGAGATCACGGGCCGCGTCGACTGCCGACACGATCACGGCGACCGCTCCGTCGCAGGGGACGTCGCAGTCGTAGAGGCCGAACGGGGTGGTGATGGGGCGGGCGTCGAGGTAGTCGTCCATCGTCATCGGATCGCGGTAGACCGCCGTGGGGTTGAGTGCCGCGTTGGCGCGCTGGTTGAGGGCGATCCAGCCGAGGGTCTCGCGGGTGGTGCCGTAGCGGTGGAAGTGGCGTTGGGCGTTCTGGGCGAGGGTGTGGGCGGCCGAGATCGCTCCGAACGGCTTCATCCAGCCGTCCAGTTGGCGCGATGGAGGCTGGGCGATCCGGCCCCGGCGCACGAGGTCGCCGTACGACGCCTCCCAGACCGTACGGAAGCACAGCACATGGCGGGCCAGGCCGCCCGCGACGGCGAGCATCGCGGAGATGAGGGAGCCGCAGGGGCCGAAGGTCTCGCTGCCGCCGTTGTACCAGGTGGGTTCCAGTCCGAGGGCGGACTCCAGGGCGGTGACGCCTCCTTCGCCGAAGCCGCCGTATGCGGCACCGGCGCCCGGGTAGGTGGCCAGGCCGTCGATGTCGTCGACGGTCAACCCGGCGTCGGCGATGGCACGTTGGCAGGCCTGGACGGTCAGGGACACCGGTGGGACCAGGAGTCGGCGGCCGATCTCGGACATGCCGATGCCGGTGATCGCGACCTTGTCCTCGAACTTCTCGGTCGACGCCATCGGCCTTACGCGGCGGGCGAGTTGACGGGTGTCGACCTCGGCGAGCGGCAGGGGGTCCGTCGCCGGGTGGTCGCGTGCCGGGCGGAACAGCGGCAGCCAGGCGTCCTCGACCTGTTCGAAGACGACCTCCATCCGCATGCCCAACTCCAGCTCGTCCGGGGCGCATTGGACGGCGTTGGTGGTGAGCCGGACCCGGGGGTCCTCCTCGACGGCGACCTGGGCCACGACGTAGGGCGCGGGCAGGCCGGGCAGGGCGAAGCGGTGGTTGACGGTGAAGCCGATCAGCGTCGCGCGGCCGGAGACGGCCCGGACGCCGATGTCGTGCCCGTGGCAGTACCGGCAGACCGGCTGCGGCGGGTGGATGAGGGCCGCGCAGGACCCGCACTCCGCCAGCCGCAGCCGGCCGTCCGCGCCGGAGGCCCAGAAGAACGCGTTCTCCTCTGTGACCAACGGCCCCGGGCGGGTTGGGGAGTTCATGTGCCGATCCGTGCCTTCGCTGTGCGGACGGTGACTGGTTCGGCGAGGCGCTGTTCGTCGCAGGCCTTCTGGAGTTCGGCGAGGGTCTCGTCGAGTCCGGCGCCGAGCCGTTTGCCCGGGGTGAAGGTCGCGGGGAGGTGGCGCATGCCCTGGATGACGCCGATGGTCTCGTAGTGCACGGCGCCTTCGGGGTCGCACTCGTAGTCGGGCATGCGGTCGAGTACGGCCGTCATCATCCGCTTGAACACCGTGCGGGCCACGTTGGAGCCGATGCAGCGGTGGATGCCGAGGCCGAAGCTGCTGTGGCGGTTGCCCTTGCGTTCCATGTCGATCGTGTCGGGGTCGGGGAAGACCGACGGGTCGCGGTTGGCCATCGCCCAGGAGAGCCAGAGGCGTTCGCCCTCCTTGAACTCGGTGCCGGCGATCTCGCAGTCGGCGGAGAAGGTGCGTCCGTCGCCGGGGGCCGGGGTGTAGAAGCGCAGGAACTCCTCGGTCGCGGAGTCCAGCAGGGTCTTGCGGTCGCGGCTGAGCCGCTCGCGTTCCCCGGGGTTCTGCGAGAGCCATTCGAGGGCGTGGGCGGTGAGGGCGGTGGTGGTGTCGAAGCCGCCGCCGATCAACAGGGCGAGTACGCCCAGGAGTTCGCCGTCGTCCGGGGTGCGGCCGTTGAGGTCGGCGCGGACCAGCGCGTCCACCAGGCCGGGGCGGGGCGCCTTGCGGATCTCCATGAGCTGGCCCATGAGGTCCATGCCCATCTTGCGGCTGAGGTCCAACACCCGTTCCCGGTCGGGGGAGTTGGGGGGTGTGTAGACGGAGGCGTGGGCCGGTTCGTTGTAGATGGTCCAGCGCTCGATCGGGATGCCCATCATCGCCAGCGTGAGGACGGCGGGGACGATGTTGGCGAGGTCGTCGACGAAGTCGATGTGCCCGGACTCGATCTTCTCGTCGAGGCTGGCGCGCACGACCTCGTCGACGAACGGGATCCAGCGCTGGATGGCCGCCGGCGACAGATACGGGTTGAGGGTCTGGCGGTAGTAGCGCTGGTCCGGCGGGTCCATCTCCAGGAAGCCGCCCTGGGCTTCCCGGGCGCGGGGCGGCGGGGGGATGGAGATGCCCTTGTAGCCGCGCCGTTCCCCTTTCACGTCATGGTCGTTGGAGAGGAACTCGGCGGACCTCGCGAGTTCGAAGACCTCACGGTTGCCGCTGGCGACCCAGTGGCCGCCGTGGGTCTCCGTCCAGGCGATCGGGCACTGTCCGTGCAGCTCGTGGGTGATGTCCTCGAACCGGTCGCGGTAGTCGGGTGTGTGCCGGTCGAAGTGCACCTGCGGGTGCTTGCGGCCGGCGTCGTCGTCGACGGCCGCGTCTTCCGTGGTCATGCGGAGTCCTCTCCTGCTCGGTGGATGAGGTGGGGGGTCAGGAGATGAGGGAGATCGCCCGTTCCGGACAGGACAGGACCGCCTCGCGGACGGCCGCCTCCTGGTCGGCGGGGACTTCTTCCTGGACGACCGAGGAGTGCCCGTCGATCTCGCTGAGTTCGAAGGTGTCCGGAGCGCGCATCGCGCAGAGCGTGTGGCCCTGGCAGCGCTCCGGGTCGACTCGTACCTTCACGGTCCTTCCTTCCTGCCGTGGTGAACGCCGTACTGAACGGGTGGCGTGGCGTGGCTACTTGAGGTCGGCCATCGACTTGCCGACGTCGGCGAGCGTCGGCGGCTTGCCGTAGTTGCCCTTGTACTTGTAGGCGGGCGCGTCGCAGCGGTAGGCGCCGTCGGTCGGCTTGAAGTCGGCGGGGACCCAGCCGCTGGTGGTGGCCTTCTCGACGTTGAAGCACTTCACGGGCTCTTCGGGCTTGGTCAGGTTCACCGGGGCCTGGAGCCCTCCCCCGGTCCACTCGGTCTGCTTCTTGGCGTTGGCGAGGACACAACTGCGGGTCAGTTCCGCGCAGTCGCGGGCCGAGGTGGCGAACAGCAGCCAGGTGGAGAAGGCGTGCACGGCGGGCAGGGTGATCTGCGCGTCGGGTGCGTACTTCTTGAACAGGGCGACCATTTCCTTGGTCGCCGGGTTGTCGGCCTCCTTCTCCAGCGGGTAAGTCCCGTCGATGCTGGCGAAGTTGGTCTGGCTGCTCAATGCGGTGTCGGCCAGCTTGAGGAACGCGGGGCCGTAGGCGTTGTTGTTGGCGTCGACCCAGTCGAGCTTGTAGTCGATGTTGGTGAGCGCCTGCTCCAGCTTCGCCAGCTGGGTGAAGTCACCCAGGAAGACAAGGCCTTTGACCTTCTTCGTCTTGATGGACTGGGCGTACGGCGTCCAGTCGGAGACACCCTGCGCGGGGTAGAGGTCGGAGTAGGTGACCTTGCCGCCCATCGCCGTGAGGACTTCCTTGTCCTGGGCGGCGATGACCTTGGTGACGGGCACGTCCCCGGTGATGATGCCGACGCCGCTCGCCGACGACGGGTACGCCTCCTTCAGCAGCCAGGAGTAGTAGCCGGCGTAGGGCGCGTACCCGGACGAGGCGCCCTGCGTCATCACCTGGAGGTCGGCGCCGACCTCGGAGGTGACCTGTGCCGGGAACTCGGGGAGCAGGCACTTCAGCCGGGTCTTGACGCCCAGGCCGTCGAGGGCTGCGCCGCCGCCGACCTCGAAGAAGTCGGTGCGGCAGGCCTCGATCATCTGCTGGTTGACCTGCATGAGCTGGGCGTCGTGCGTCTCGGGCGTGATCTTGCGTCCGTTGATGCCGCCGGCGGCGTTGCACCAGGAGGTGAAGACCTTCGCCGCGTTCTCGAACTCCGGGTTCTTGGTGAACCCGACGTCGCTGAAGACGCCGACCTTGATCTCGGAGCTGGTGACGCCCTGACTGGTGACGGTCTTGGCCGTCCCCTTCCCGCACACGGACTTCAGCGTGCCGAAGTCCGCGGAGGCGGTGTCGGCGGCTCCGGTGGTGGAAGGGCTGCTGGTGTCCGCGGACTTGGTGCGGCCGGAGCATCCGGCCGCGGCCGCGAGGGCCAGGACGAGCGCGGGGATGAGCAAGCGTCTCATCGGTTCTCCTCGTTGAGAATGATTCCCGCTGTCGGGTGATCAGGTGACCGCGCCCGCTGCCTTGAGCGCGATGATGCGGTCCCAGTCCAGGCCCAGTTCGAGGAGGATCTCCTCGGTCTGGGCGGCGAACTCGGGTGCGGGCCCGAGTTGTGGGGCGTGCACGTCGAACTGCACGGGGCTGCTGACCAGTTCGAGCTCCCCTGCCTGTAGCAGGTACTCGTTGGCTCTGATCTGCGGGTCGTCGCCCACTTGCAGGGAGTCCTGCACCGGGGCCCACGGCCCGGCCAGGGTGGTGAAGCGCCTGCTCCACTCCGCGAGGGTGCGGGTGGCGAGGACCTCGCGCAGGATCTTGACGGCCTCGGCCGTGTTGGCCACGAGGTTCTCGGCCGTGTCGAAGCGGGGGTCGTCGGCGAGTTCGGGGCGGTCGATGTGCCGGCACACATCGGCCCAGAACTTGCCGGGCTGCATCATCACGAACGCCAGATGGTGGCCGTCAGAGGTCTCGTACAGCCCGGACAGGGGGTTGGTGACGGAGCCGTGGGTGCCGACGGGCGGCGGGATCCAGGGCTTGCCGAGGTGCAGGGAGAGCGCGGTGGCGTGGCCCATCGCCCACAGCCCGCTGCCGAGCAGGGAGACGTCCACGACCGACGGCTCACCGGTGCGTTCGCGTTTCAGGAGCGCGGCCGCGATGCCGCCGGCGAGGTTGGTGCCGGAGATGGTGTCACCGTAGGCCGGCGAGGGCGGGTTGATGATCCCGTCGGTGCCGGCCGGGGTGATGCTCGCGGCGGTGCCGGCGCGGGCCCAGAACGCCGTCATGTCGTAGCCACCCTTTCCCGCTTCCGGTCCGCGTGGCCCGAAGGCGCTGCCCCGGGCGTAGACGATGCGGGGGTTGAGGCTACGGATGTCGTCGACGTCGATACCGAATCGCTCCCGGTGACCGGGAAGGAAGCTGGTCAGGAACACGTCGGCGTGCCGGGCGAGGTCGTAGAGCACCTCCTTGCCCTCGGGGCGGGAGATGTCGAGGCCGAGGCTGCGCTTGCCGCGGTTGGCGTGCTCGACGTTGGGGTTGGGGTCGCCCTCGACGCGCATCGTGCCGGTCTGGCGCAGACCGCGCTGCGGGTCACCGGTAACGGCGTGCTCGACCTTGATGACGTCCGCTCCCCAGTCGGAGAGGACGGCTCCCGCCGAGGGCACGAAGCCGTACATGGCGACTTCGAGGACGCGGATGCCTTCGAGCGGCATCATGACCGGACCACGACCGCGAACGCCTTGTACTCCAGGAACTCCTCCAGCCCGGCCACACCGCTCTCGCGGCCGATGCCCGACTGCTTGTAGCCGCCGAACGGCACGTCGGCGGCGAAGTAGTTGCCGCCGTTGATGCTGAAGGTGCCGGTTCGGATCCGGCGGGCCAACGCGATGGCCCTCTCGTCGTCGGCGCTCTGGATGCCGCCGGAGAGGCCGAAGATGGAGTTGTTGGCGATGCGTACGGCGTCGTCATCGTCGTCGTACGGGATCACCACGAGCACCGGGCCGAAGACCTCGTCCTGGGCGATCTCGCTGTCCGGATCGACGTTGCTGAGAAGGGTCGGCCGGTAGAAGAAGCCGGGATCGATCTTCTCGCCACCGGTGACGAGGTTCGCACCTGCGGCTACGGCCCTCTCGACCATGCCGTCGACCTTGTCGCGCTGGCGCTCGCTGATGAGCGGGCCCGCGAAGGTCTTGGGGTCGGCGGGGTCGCCGAGCGGGATGCGGCCGAGGCCCGCCGCCACCATGGCGACGATCTCGTCGTGGTGCTCCCTGGGTACGAGCAGCCGGGAGGTGAGCGCGCAGCCCTGCCCGGAGTGGGAGCAGATGGTGCCGGCCGCGAACATGGAGGCGGTGGCGAAGTCGGCGTCGTCGAGGACGATCATGGCGGACTTGCCGCCGAGTTCCAGGAAGACCTTCTTCACCGTGCGGCTCGCGGCCTCCATGATGCGGCGGCCGGTCGCGGTGGACCCGGTGAAGGTGATCATGTCGACGTCGGGGTGTGTGGTGAGCGTCTCGCCGACGTCGGCGCCGGAGGAGGTGAGGACATTGACCACGCCGGGCGGTATGTCCGTGTGCTCGGCGATGAGTTGACCGAGGAACAGGGTGGTCAGCGGGGTGTCCGGGGCGCCCTTGAGGACGACCGTGCAGCCGGCCGCGAGCGCGGGGGCGAGCTTGGCCAGGGCGAGTTGGTTCGGGTAGTTGTAGGCGATGATCGCCGCTACGACCCCCGCGGCCTCCTTCTCCACCCAGCGCCGGTGACGCTGGCCGCGTATCTCGGACTCGCCGAGCTCCTCGGTCAGCGGGTACTTGCGCAGCAGGTCCGCGTAATAGCGCACCAGCTTGACGGGGTCGTCGAGTTGAGGACCGTAGGTGAGCATGCGGGGCGCGCCGACCTCGGCGATGGTGAGCTCCCGCAGCTCCTCGACGTGGTCGGTGAGCGCCTGGTGCAGCTGGTCGAGACAGCGGATGCGCAGCTGTACGTCGGTGGACCAGGCGGTGGTGTCGAAGGCGGTGCGGGCCGCTGCTACGGCCGCCTCGGCCTGGGCGGTGGTGGCGTCGGGCGCGTGGCCGTGGACCTCACCGGTCGCGGGGTTGAGGGAGGGGAACGTCCGCTCCCCGTCGAGGAGTTGGCCGTCGATGAGCAGTCGGGTCACAGCCGCACCACCTGTCCGCCGTCGACGCTGATGGTCTGGCCGGTGAGCCAGCCCGCGTCGTCGGAGAGCAGGAACAGCACGGTAGGGGTCAGGTCGCCGGGCGTGCCCATCCGTTTGATGGCCAGGGCCTGGGTCATCCGCTCCTGGAACTCGACCGGCACGACGGTGGCCGTGGCCTCGGTGTCGGTGGGGCCGGGGGCGATGCCGTTGACGCGGATGCCCCGGCCGCCGAGTTCGGCGGCGAGCGAGGCGGTGAGGTGGTTGATGCCGATCTTGGCCAGGCCGTAGTAGCCGCTGGCCATGTAGGCGGCGGCGGAGGACTGGTTGACGATCGCGCTGCCCTCGGTCAGGTGCGGGACGACGGCCCGGGTGACGTACAGGGCGCCCATCAGGTTCACCTGGATGAAGCGGTTGAGGTAGTCGAGGTCGACGGTGGTCAGGCCCTCGCGCCGCATGCTGTGGTAGATCGCGGCGTTGTTGATCAGGTAGTCGATGCGGCCGAACTCGGCGACGGTGGCTGCGGCCAGTGCGTCCGCCGAGGCGGGGTCTCCGACGTCGACCTTGACGAAGAGCGCGGAGTCCAGTTCCTTGGCGACCCGCTGTCCCTGCTCCTCGTTGATGTCCGCGACCACGACCCGCGCTCCCTCGGCGGCCAGCGCCCGGGCGTAGTCCTCGCCGATTCCCTGTCCCGCTCCGGTGACGATCGCCACCTTGTCCTGGAACCGCATCCTGTTCTCCTCGCATGGATGGGCGGCTTGCTCCAATGAAGCGGAAACTACATTCTCCTTATACGCGAATCAACCATCCGGCAGCGAGAATGTCATCCTGACGACTTGCTGACAGACCCGCGGACCACGGCGAACAGCCCCCGCCTGCGCGGGACTTCCGGAAGCACCGGAGACGAGAATACGCTTCTCAGATCCGGAAGGGAGATTTTCATGATCGAGACGAAGGGGGTTCCGGCATGAGGACAGCGCTCGTCACGGGCGGCGGCTCCGGCATCGGACAAGCCATCGCACAGCGCCTGGAGGCCGACGGTCTCCAGGTCGCCACCCTCGACCTCAATCCGTCCGACAGGGGCTTCTCCCGGAAGGCCGACGTCTCCGACCGGGCCCAGGTGGACGAGGCGCTGACCGAGATCCGGGAGCAGCTCGGCCCCGTCACGGTCCTGGTCAACGCGGCCGGGATGGAGGGTTACAAGCGCTTCGCCAACCTCACGTTCGAGGCCTGGCAGCGGGTGATCGACGTCAATCTCCACGGCGTCTTCCACTGTGTCCAGGCGGTTCTGCCGGACATGGTGGAGGCAGGCTGGGGCCGGATCGTCAACATCTCCTCGTCCAGCGCGCAGTCCGGCCAGCCGTTCATGACGCACTACGTGGCCGCCAAGTCCGCGGTCAACGGGCTGACCAAGTCGCTGGCCCTGGAGCTGGGCCCGCAGGGCATCACCGTCAACGCGGTGCCGCCCGGTTTCATCGACACGCCCATGCTGCGCCGCTCGGAGGAGCGCCAACTGCTCGGCGGGACGGTCGAGGAGCACATCCAGCGCACTCCGGTACGGCGGGTCGGGCGCCCGGAGGACATCGCCGCGGCCTGCGCCTTCCTCGCGTCCGAGGAGGCCGGCTACATCACGGGCCAGATCCTCGGCGTGAACGGCGGGCGGAACACGTGAGCGAGCACAGCCGGCACACCCGGCACGGCTCGGACGGCGAGGACGGCGGGACGGCCACCGAGCGCTCCGGGCACGGCGACCACGGTGAGCGCGGAGGAACCGCCGGCGAGAACACCGTCCGCATCCCCCCGGTGCCCTACGACGACTGGGACCACGAGGTGTTCTCGGTCATCAACCCCGACCGGAAGCTGCCGCAGGCCAACGTCCTGGGGATCTTCCAGCGCCATCCGGCCCTGGCCCGGGCGTTCCTGACGTTCAACATGCACCTCAACACCACGACCCTGCCGGTGCGCGTCCGCGAGCTCGCCGTCCTGCGCGTGGCGTGGCGGCGGGGCAGCCGGTACGAGTGGGCGAGTCATGTCCTGATCGGCCGGAAGGCCGGGGTGACCGAGGCCGAGATCGATGAGGTCCGCACGGGCGCCGACACGTTGCTCAACCGGGCGGTGGACGAACTGGACACCGACTCGGGCCTGTCGGACGCGACCTACGCCGCGCTCGCCGCCGACCTGGACGAACACCAGCTGATGGACCTGGTGTTCACCATCGGCGCCTACACGATGCTCACGATGGCTCTCAACACCTTCGGCGTGGAACTCGACCCTGTGATCTCGGAAGAGAACTTCAGTTTCCCAAAACGAGAATGGTATTCTCACAAGCGAGAGGGGTGATCCCATGCCGCACTTCACCAAGCCCGAGGCCGGGAGCTGGACCGAGAACTACCCCGAGCTGGGCACCAGCCCGGTGAACTACGAGGACTCCATCGACCCCGCGTACTACGAGGCCGAGAAGGAAGCGATCTTCAAGAAGACCTGGCTGAACGTCGGCCGGGTCGAGCAAGTGCCCAAGGTCGGCAGCTACTTCACGAAGGAGCTGGCCGTCGCCGACACCTCACTGGTGATCGTGCGGGGCAAGGACAAGGAGATCCGCGCCTTCCACAACGTCTGCCGCCACCGCGGCAACAAGCTCGTGTGGAACGACTACCCGGGCGAGGAGGTCAAGGGCACCTGCCGCCAGTTCACGTGCAAGTACCACGCCTGGCGCTACAGCCTCGACGGCGATCTGACCTTCGTCCAGCAGGAGAAGGAGTTCTTCGACCTGGACAAGGCGGACTACGGCCTCAAGCTGGTCCGCTGCGAGGTCTGGGAGGGGTTCATCTTCGTCAACCTCGACCCGGACGCCCAGCCGCTCAAGGAGTACTTGGGCGAGTTCGCGAAGGGCCTGGAGGGCTACCCCTTCCACGAGATGACCGAGGTCTTCACGTACAAGGCGGAGATCGGCAGCAACTGGAAGCTGTTCATCGACGCGTTCGCGGAGTTCTACCACGCGCCCGTCCTGCACATGAAGCAGGCCGTCAAGGACGAGGCCGACAAGCTCTTCAACGTCGGGTACGAGGCGCTGCACTACGAGATCCATCCCCCGCACTCGATGATCTCGTCCTGGGGAGGCATGTCCCCGCCCAAGGACCTGACCATCGTCAAGCCGATCGAACGCACCCTGCGCAGCGGCCTGTTCGGGCCGTGGGAGGCGCCCGACATCGAGGGCCTGGACAATCTGCCGACGGGCCTCAACCCGGGCCGGCACCGCGCGTGGGGCAACGACTCCTTCGAGTTCTTCCCCAACATGACCCTGCTGATCTGGAAGCCCGGCTGGTACCTGACGTACCACTACTGGCCGACGGCGGTGGACAAGCACATCTTCGAGGCCAACCTGTACTTCGTGCCGGCCAAGACGGCGCGCGAGCGGCTGAAGCAGGAGCTGGCGACGGTGACGTTCAAGGAGTACGCCCTCCAGGACGGCAACACCCTCGAAGCCACCCAGACGATGCTCAAGAGCCGGGTCGTCACCGATTTCCCGCTCTGCGACCAGGAGTTGCTGCTCCGCCATCTGCACAAGACGGTCGCCGACTACGTCAAGGAGCACACCGATGCTGCCCAGTGAGTTCGCGGCACTCGAGCCGTTCAGCGAGTGGATCCTGGAGTCCGAGCGCGAGCGGTACAGCAAGCGCCTGGCCAGCTCCATGGAGGAGATGCAGACCTTCTACGACGCCGCGTTCCCGCTGCTGGAGCAGGCCTCCGACCACCTCGACGCGTTCCTGCTCACCGAACTGCCGGAGCAGGAGCGCAACTTGCTGCTCCTGATGTTCTCGCTGGTGAACGTGTCGTTCCCGGTCGAGGTCTGGAAGCAGGCCCGGGTGCCGGACAGCGGGGCCGCCTATATGGACCTCGTCGTCGAGCCGAAGGTCTGACCGGTCGTGCTCACGCTCAAAGCGGCGCGTGTACTGCACGTGGAGACGGGCGAGTTCGAGTCGCCGGGCCTGATCACGGTCGAGGGCGACCGCATCACGCGCGGCGGCAGCGAGGGCGGGGACGCCAGCGAGAGCGAGGTTCTCGATCTCGGCGACGTGACTCTCCTGCCCGGTCTCATGGACATGGAGGTCAACCTCCTGATGGGCGGCCGGGGAGAGACGCTCGCGTTCTCCCCCGTCCAGGACGATCCCCCGCTGCGGATGCTCCGCGCGGTGGGCAACGCCCGGCGGACCCTGCGCGCGGGGTTCACCACGGTCCGCAACCTCGGCCTGTTCGTGAAGACGGGCGGCTATCTGCTGGACGTCGCGCTGGCGAAGGCCATCGACGCCGGCTGGATCGACGGCCCGCGCATCGTGCCCGCCGGACACGCCATCACACCCACCGGCGGCCATCTCGACCCCACGATGTTCGCCGCGTTCGCCCCCGGAATCATGCCTCTCTCCCTGGAGGAGGGCATTGCCAACGGCGTCGACGAGGTGCGCAAGGCCGTCCGGTACCAGATCAAGCACGGGGCTCGGCTCATCAAGGTCTGCGCGTCCGGGGGTGTCATGTCCCACACCGGCACCCCCGGGGCGCAGCACTACTCCGACGAGGAACTGCGCGCCATCGTCGACGAGGCCCACCGGCGCGGACTGAAGGTGGCGGCCCACACCCACGGGGCCGACGCCGTCCGCTCTGCGGTGGAGGCGGGCATCGACTGCATCGAGCACGGATTCCTGCTCGACGACGACACCATCGCGCTGATGGCGGAGCGCGGCACTTTCCTGGTGCCGACCACCGCTCTCATCGACGGGATGGACATGTCCCATGCCGCGCCCGAACTGAAGGCGAAGGCCGCCGAGATCTTCCCCCGGGCGAAAACCGTGGTGGCCAGGGCCGGCAAGGCGGGCGTCCGGATGGCTCTGGGCACGGACGCACCGGCGATTCCGCACGGCCGTGGCGCCCAGGAGCTGATCGCCCTGGTCGACCGCGGCATGACACCTCTGGAGGCGCTCCAGGCGGCGACCGTCAACGCGGCGGAGCTGATCGACGCCGACGACCGCGGCCGCGTCGCGGACGGCCTGCTCGCCGATCTGATCGCGGTCCCGGGCAATCCGCTGGAGGACATCTCCGTGATGGCGGACGTCAGGTTCGTGATGAAGGGCGGGAAGGTGTTCCGCGACGAACGCCTCTGACACCAACGCCCAGGCCGATCACGGGAGTTGATCACACCGGCCCGTCGAGCGGCCGTAGCATCCGCACGATCATCTCGACCGTGCGCTCGACGGGGCGGTTGCGGGCCGTGACCGTGGACAGGAGAGTGCGGGTCAATACGGCGCCGAGGAGCATGTCGAAGACGTCGTCCGGGTCGACGGCGGGGTCGACGCTTCCGGTCGGCGCGGCGCGCAGGATGTCCTGGAACTGCGGTCGCGCCGACACGCGCAGCAGCATCTCCGGCGGCCGGGGCGTGTTCGACGTCTGGGAGTGCGCGAGGAGACCGGCCGCGGCGGCGCGGGCCGCGGGAGCGCCGAAGGCCGCCAAGTAGGCCCGGATGAACCGCCGTAGGTCGCGGCGCAGGTCTCCCGTGGGCCGGACGCTCAGCGGGCTGAGTCCGGGGAACGTGGCCTCCTCGATCAGCTCGATCCGGGACGGCCAGCGGCGGTAGATGGCGGAGGCGTGCACGCCGGAGTGCTCCGCCACCGCCTGGATCGTCGTCGCGTCGAAGCCGCGCTGGACGAGCAGTTCGCGCGTTGCCGCGAGGGCCCGTTCGTTGATGCTCGTGTCTCGTGGACGGCCCGGGGCGCGGCGCGGTTCTGCCATGCCGGTGATTGTAGTGACCGGGCCATGTTTCCCTAATTATAGGAGACGGTCTTCTGTAATTCCCGGTGTGTGGCTACAGTCCCGAAGGGGCGTACTTCGGAGACCGAAGGAGAGTCAGATGCGTGCTGCTGCGCTCCGGGGCGGGAGCGTCGAGGCGCGGACCGTCGACGATCCGGTCCCTGGACCGGGCCAACTTCTCGTCCGCTCGCTGGCGTGCGGGATCTGCGCGTCGGATCTGCACTTCATGGACCATCCGGAGGCGGGCGCCGACGACGACAGCGGGATGTCGACGTACGACCAGGACGTCGACATCGTGATGGGCCACGAGTACTGCGCCGAGGTCGTGGACCACGGCCCCGGCACCGAGCGCCGCATCCCGGTCGGTACGCGGGTGAGTTCGCTGCCCGTACTGGCCACCCCGGCCGGTCGCAGGATCATCGGCCAGAGCCCCGAAGCACCCGGCGGGTTCGGCGAGTTGTTCCTGCTGACCGAGGCCATCACCCGGGTCGTGGTGTCGGACCTGCCGAGCGAGACCGTGTGTGTCGCCGACGCGATCTCGGTGGGCTGGTCGACCGCGTCCCGCGCCCAACTGTCCGCGAGCGAGGCGCCGTTGGTCATCGGCTGCGGCGCCATCGCTCTCTCGGCGATCGGCCGGCTCAAGAACCTCGGCATCGGCCCGATCGTGGCCGCCGATCTCGTGGCGTCACGTCGTGCGACCGCGCTGGCCATGGGCGCCGACGTGGTCGTCGACCCGGCCGAGGTCTCGCCGTACGAGGCGTGGCGCGACGCGGCCGGCAGCCGGGCGAGTTGTGTCGTGTTCGAGTGCGTCGGCGTCCCGGGCGTTCTCGACTCGATCATCAAGGGGTGCGAGCGCGGTACCCGGATCTTCTCCGTCGGCGGTCCGCCGGAGGGCGACCATCTGCACACCCTGACCGCCAAGCGGAAGGGCCTCAACATCCAGTTCGGGGGCGGCCCGTCGATGGACCACTGGGACGAGGCGTTCCGGGCGGTCTGCTCCGGCGGCCTCGATGTCGGGCCGATGCTCGGCCACACCGTCGGTCTCGACGGAGTGCCGGCCGCGCTCGACGCCGCACGGGACGCCAATGGACCGGCCCGCATCATCGTCGTACCAGGGAGCTGATCACCCATGAGCGAGACCGACGAACTTGCCCAACTGCGCGCCACCGTCGACACGTTGGCGGCGAAGGTGCGCGCCTTGGAGGACCGGGCCGAGATCACCCAGCTCGTCGCCCAGTACGGTCCGGCGGTCGACAGCGGATCGGGAGAGGCTGCGGCGGCACTCTGGACCGAGGACGGCGTCTTCGACGCGATCCCCCACCTGCGGATGGAGGGGCGGGACGGCATCGTCGGCATGGTCCACGGCCCCGGGCACCAGAGCGTGATCCACACCGGCTGCGGTCACATCCTGACCGCGCCGCACGTCGTCGTCGACGGCGATCACGCGACCGGACGCAACCACGCGCTGCACCTCCGCTGGGACGCCGACGCCGGCCGGTTCTGGGTGTTCCAGGTCTCCGCCAACACCTGGCGCTGGGTGCGTACTTCGGAGGGCTGGCGCATCTCCGAGCGGGTCAACGCCAACCTCGACGGCACCGAGGGCCCCCGAGCGATGCTGGCTCCGACGTCCAACGCACCGTCCTTGGAGGAGAGTTGAGGATCGGGTTCATCGGGTCGGGCCGTCTGGGGCAGCCGATCGTCGAGCGCCTGGTTGCCGCGGGGCATGACGTCACCGTCCACTCACGCCACCCGGAGCAGCGCGCCGACGCCCGTGCGGACGGGCCGGGTTGGGCCGAGACGATCGAGGCGACCGTGCGCGACGCCGACGCGGTGTTCGTCGTCGTACTGACGGACGAGCAGGTGCGGTCGGTGTGCCTCGGCCCGGACGGCGCCATCGCGGCCATGACAGCGGGGTCCACGCTCGTCCAGCACACCACGTCCGACCCCGAGACCGCCCGCCTGCTCTTCGAGGCGGGCGCGGAGCACGGTGTCGGGGTGCTGGACGCCGCGCTCTCGGGCGGCCCGCACGACATCGCGGCGGGCCGCCTCACGCTGTGGGTCGGTGGCGACGAAGCCCGACTGGAGGAGACGCGCCCGCTGTTGGAGACGTACGCCTCGCCGGTCATGTTCGTGGGACCGGCCGGCAACGGTCAGCGGGTCAAGCTCGTCAACAACGCCCTGTTCGTGGCCCAGGTCGGTCTCGCGGTCGACGCGGTGCGCGTGGCGGGGTCGCTGGGGATCGACGAGAAGGTGATTCTCGCGGCGCTCCAGCACGGCAGCGGGGCCAGCCGGGCGCTCGGTGTCGTCGCCGGGGGCGGGTCGGTCGACGCGGTCGCGGAGCGGCTGGCGGACCTGATGAGCAAGGACGTCCGCGTGGTGCGCGAGGTCGCGCGCGCCACCGGCGCCGACCTGGGGATCATCGGGACGGTGCTGTCGTCGGACGCGGTCGAGAAGAAGGTTCTCCGTTCGTCCCGGACGATCTGACCGATCTGACTGAACTGGCCGATTTGACTGAACTTTATTGAGGAGACACGAAGTGACCGAATCCCTCACCACCAAGTACGGGCCGTGGGGTGTCATCGCCGGCGGGTCGGACGGGGTGGGTGCCGCGTTCGCCCACCGGCTGGCCGCCCAGGGGATGAACGTCGTGCTGGTGGCCCGGCGCCTGCCCGTGCTGGAGGCGTCCGCCGAGGAGATCCGCGCGCGCTACGGCGTCGAGGTCCGCACGGTCGCGCTCGACCTCAGCTCCTCAACTGCCCTGGCGGAGCTGGAGGATGCGACCGCCGGTCTGGAGGTCGGTCTGTTCGTGTACAACGCGGGCAGCGACGACCGTAGCGTCCCGTTCCTCGACAAGGACCTCGACACCCATCTCGGGCTGGTGCGGCGCAACTGCACGGCCGTACTCGAAGCGGCGTACCGCTTCGGTGGCCCGATGGTGGCGCGCAAGCGCGGAGCCGTGGTCCTGGTGACCTCGGGGGCCGCGTGGGCGGGCGGTGCGACGCTCGCCGCCTACGGTGCGTCGAAGGCGTTCGACCTCATCCTGGCGGAGAGCCTGTGGGCGGAGTGGCAGGGCAGCGGGGTGGATGTGCTGGGGCTGGTGCTCGGCAGGACCGACACCCCGTCCCTGCGTCGCACCGAAGGCGTCCAAGGGGGTTCCTACGGTGGCGACTTGGCCGACCCCGACGATGTGGCCGCCGAGGCGCTCGACCATCTCTCCGACGGTCCGACCTGGATCTGCGGCAGCCCCACCCCGACCGGCGGCTCACCGTTCGGGGCGTTGAGCCGCCGTGACGCGGTCCTGGCGATGAGCCGGGGCGCGACCGCGCACAAGGAGCGGTGACGGTCGCGGTCCGGCCCATCGATCCAGCGGCCTACTGGCCCTTGATGCGTTCCTTCATGGCGTCGAGCTGCGTGAGAATGGGATATCCGCTCACGCTCAGCGCGTTCCCGTGTCCCGTCTCATGGATGTCGAACACGGACTGGATGGCCGCGTAGAAGCCCTGGACGTCGAGGCTCTGGTTGACGGCCCGCTTCGCCTGACGGAGGCCGAAGGACGGCATCCGGGCGATCTGGTGGGCCAACTCCAGGGACTCGGTGCCCAGTTGGTCCAGCGGGACGACCTTGTTCACCATGCCGACCTTCTCCGCCTCCTCGGCGGTGACGGCGCGTCCGGTGAAGAGGATCTCCTTCGCCTTGCGCGGGCCCAACTCCCAGGTGTGTCCGTGGTATTCGACTCCCCCGATGCCCATGTGGACGACGGGGTCGGAGAACTCGGCGTTCTCGGCGGCCACGATCAGGTCGCAGGGCCAGCACAGCATCAGTCCGCCCGCGATGCACTTGCCCTGCACGGCGGCGATCGTCGGCTTGGGTACGTTGCGCCAGCGCAGGGTGTACTCCAGGTACCGGCGGGTCTCGGCGCTGTAGATCCACTCCAGGGTGATCTCCTTCGGCGCCGGCCAGCGGTCCTTCAGGTCGTGTCCCGACGAGAAGTGCTTGCCGTTGGCCTTCAGGAGAACGACCTTCACGTCCTCGTCGGCCGCGGCCCGGCTCCAGGCCGCGTCCAGGGCGTCGAGGAGCTCACTGTTCTGCGCGTTGGCGACCTCGGGCCGGTTGAGGGTGATGATCCCCACCCGGCCGTCGACCTCGTACAGGATCTCGTCCATACGTCTTGTCCTCTGTCGGCTCTCTGGAATGACGGCTCTGGCGGATATCGGCTCTGGCGTATGACAGTTGTGGCCTACGACGGCTTCAGCGCGGCAGGCCGAGGATGCGCTCGGCGATGATGTTGCGCTGGATCTCGGAGGTGCCGCCGGCGATCGTCCCGCCGAAGCTGCGTGCGTACCGCTCGAACCAACTGGCGTTGAACGTCTGCAAGTTCATATGGGTGTACGGCCCTGTCTGCACGGGGTGCAACAGCGCCTCGGCGCCGTGCTGTTCGAGGGCGTGCAGTTCGGCGTTCTGCGCGGCCTCGGAGCCGAGCAGTTTGAGCACCGAGATCTCCACCGGATTCCGGTCGGGTCCGAGCAGCCGGTAGCCGAGCAACCGCAGTGCCTGGACGTCCATTTGGAGGGTGGCGTACCACTCCTCGTCGCAGGCCGCGTCCTGGATCAGGGCGTCCATGCGCTCGGCGTAGTGCACCCACAGCAGGGTCCGTTCGTGCCCGAGCGAGCCGTTGGCCACACGCCAGCCCTCGTTGAGGGGGCCGACGAGGTTCTCCTTCGGGACGTGGACGTCGGTGAAGAACACCTCGTTGAAGTCGAGGTCGTCCGGCGCGGCGATCGAGCCGAACGGCCGCCGGACCAGGCCCTCGGAGTCGGTGGGGATGAGAAGGACGCTGATCCCCTTGTGCTTGGGGGCATCGGGGTCGGTGCGGACGAAGGTGAGCAGGACGTCGGCGTCGTGCGCACCCGAGGTCCACACCTTCTGTCCGTTGACGACGAAGTGGTCGCCCTCAAGGACCGCGCGGGTGCTCAGCCCGGCCAGGTCGGAACCGGCTCCGGGCTCGCTCATGCCGAGCGACGCGGTGATCTCGGCGCGCAGCAGAGGTACGGCCCAGTCGCGTTTCTGTTGCTCGGTGCCGAAGGTCAGCAGTGAGGCCGCGATGATGTTGAGGCCCTGCGGGTTGAAGCTGTGGTAGATCCGCCGCCGGGACAACTCCTCCAGGTGGGCGACGACTTGGGGCAGCGTGGCGTTACGGCCGCCGTACTCGGGCGGCTGGGCGGGCAGCAGCCAGCCCGCGTCGAAGAGCTTGCGCTGCCAGCGCCGGGCCCAATCGGGGATGTCCGCGCTGGACTTGGAGCGGACCGTGGCCTCTTCGGGGGTGGGCAGGTGGGCGTCGAGGAAGTCGCTGAAATCGGCGCGGAACTTCTCGACCTCGGGGTCGGGGGCCAGCCTCATACCAGCAGCGCCTTCCTGTGCTCGGACGCCGTGCCGAGGAGCAGGTCCCCGGCCTTGGCCCGCTTGAGATGGATCTGTAGCTCGTTCTCCCACGTGTAGCCCATGGCCCCGAACAGCTGGAACCCGTTGCGGAAACACACCCGTTGGCAGTCTCCGGCGGCGGCTTTCGCCATCGCGGCGGCCCGGCCGCGGCGCGGGTCGTCCTCGGCGATGGTGAGCGCGGAGAAGTAGGCGAGCACCTTGGCGCGTTCGATGGCTACGTACATGTCGGCGGCCTTGTGCTTGACGGCCTGGAACGAGCCGATGGGGACACCGAATTGATGCCGCTGCTTCACATGGGCGACGACCAGGTCGAGGATGCGCCGGCAACTGCCGACCGTGCTCACCGCCAGGCCCATGAGGGCCAGGTCCGGTACTCCGGCGACCAGGTCCGGGGCGTCCACCCGGGCGACGTGCAGGGTCGGGTCGAACACGGACAGCCGCTCGGTCGCCAGGTCCTTTCCGTCCCGTACGACCACGCCCTCGGAGGTGAGAAGGGCGATCTCGTCGGCTCGGTCGGCGTCGAGGACGAACTTCCCCTCCCCGTCGAAGACGCCGGTGCCGGAGCCGTGCGGCAGCCGTCCGGCCAGTGGCGCGAACCAGGTGGCCGTGGCGAGGAAGGGCGTCGGGTCGGCGGCATACCCCAACTCCTCCAGGACGATGGCCAGTTCCACCGGAGGAGCCTCCAGCCAGCCCAACTCCAGGTAGGTGTCCCAGAGTTGTTTCTCGGGCAGGGACCGTGACTTGGTGACCGTTTCGCGGACCACTCGCTGGAGCAGCCGCTGTTCGTCGTCGAACTCAAACTCCATGCGCGACCTCCAGAAGGACCTTGCCGATGGCGCGGCGCCCCAGGCCGAGGGCCTCGGCGACGTCGGCGAGCGGATACACGGCGTGGACGCGGGGCCGGATCTTCCCGGCGGCGAACAGTCCGTGGAGTTCGGTGCGGGCGGCGACCAGCTCGTCCCGCCGGTGCCGCGCCCAGCCGCCGAGGTCGAAGCCGTGCAGGCTGACACCTTTGAGCATCGGGAGGTTGAGCGGGATACGCGGGATCTCCCCGCTCGCGAACCCCACACTCACGAACCGTCCGCCCCAGCGCATGGCCCGCAACGCCTCCTCCGCGTACGGCCCGCCGACAGGGTCGATCACGACATCGGCCCCGCCCGCGTCCCGCAGGCTCCGCTTCAGATCGTCGTACGGCAAGGTGAGCCGCGCGCCCTGCTCGGCGCACACCGCCCGCTTCTTCTCCGTCGAGGCGACGGCGACGACCTCCGCGCCGAGCAGTGCGGCGAGTTCGACGGTCGCGAGGCCGACCCCGCCGGCCGCGCCGAGGACGGCCACCCGTTCGCCGGGCCGTACGTCGGCGACCAGGCGCAGCGCGTCGAAGGCGGTGGCGTGGCCGACCCCGAAGGCCGCCGCGCGCTCGGTGGGGATTCCCTCGGGGATACGGCTCAGGCCGGCGGGGCGGGCGGTGACGCGTTCGGCGAAGGCCCCGACGAACATCGAGCCGAAGACCCGCTCGCCCTTCTCGAATCCGCTCGCGGACGCGGCGACCACGCCGGCGAACTCGCTGCCGGGGGTGAAGGGCGGTTCCGCCTTCACCTGGTAGGCGCCGTCGATGACGAGAACGTCGGCGAAGTTGACGGCCGCGTAGTGCACGTCGACCGGGATGCCGCCCTCGTCCTCGGTGAACTCCGTTCCGGGGAAGGCTGGTTCGGGAATGTCCTCGACGACGACCGGGCCGCCGACGGTGTGGCAGCGGGCGGCTCTCATAGCCGGGTCGTCGCGGCGAGTTCGGCCGCCTGGGCGGCCATCTGCAGGACGACGTCGCCGTAGTGGACCATCTTCGGGTTGCCGCCCTCGCCCTTCATGTGCCGGGCGTAGCCGCCTTCGAGGACCACGGCCATCTTGAACCGGGCGAGGATCACGTAGTAGTCGATCTCGCTGACGTCGCGTCCGCTGACCTTGGCGTAGTGCTCCAGCAGGTCGGCCCGGTCGGGCATGCCGGTGTAGTCGACGTATCCCTTCTGGGTCCGGTCCTCGTCGGCGTCGGGCCAGCCCATGACGACCCAGCCGAGATCGAGCAACGGGTCGCCGACCGTGGCCATTTCGAAGTCGACCAGGGCCGCGAGCCTGGCGGGGGCGCCGTGCTGGAACATGACGTTGGCGAACTGGTAGTCGCCGTGGATGATGCCGGGTTCCCAGTGGGCGGGACGGTGTTCTCGCAGCCAGGCGGCGGCGTTCTCCAGGCCGGGTATCTCGCGGAACTTGAACTTGGCGAGGTGGGCGAGCCAGCGGTCGACCTGCCGGTCGTGGAAACCGTCCGGTCGGCCGAAGCCCTCGAGTCCCTGGGCCCGCCAGTCCACGTTGCCCAACTTGGCGATGCCCTCGACGAGTTGGTAGGCGAGTTCGGGGCGAAGCGACAGGTCGCTGAGGAACGGTTCGGGCCAGCCGTCGGAGTTCATCGGCGACCAGCCGTCGACATGTGCCATCAAGTAGAAGCAGGATCCGAGCACGCTCGTGTCGTCGCACACGGCGATCGCCTCGGGGTGCGGGACGTCCGTGCCGTTGAGGGCCTTGAGAACGCGGTATTCGCGGAGCATGGTCTCGTTGCGCCCCGGCGGAACCTTCTCCGGCGGTTTGCGCAGCACCATGCTCACCTCGCCGCGCCGGATGCCGTAGATGTCGTTGGAGGTGCCGCCGGAGATGTACGACGTCTCGACGGGTTCGCCGGGGGCGATGCCCTGGTCGTCCAGCCAGCGGGCGAGCGATTCCGTGTCGGCGAGCGTCACAGCAGGTCCTCCAACTGCTTCCGGGCCCATTCGCGGCGGGTGGGCAGGTGCTGGGTGGGCCACAGGCCGGGGGCTGCTTCGTAGCCGCGCAGGACGTCACGGGCGACCGTGATCTTGTGGACCTCGGTGGGGCCGTCGACGACCGCCATGACGGCAGCGCCGTTCCACATGTCGGAGAACGGCATCTCGTTCGACACACCGAGGGCGCCGTGCAGGTGCATCGAGCGGTACACGACGTCGTGCAGCACCTTCGGGGTGAGGAACTTGATGGCGGCGATGTCCTTACGGACCCGCTTGTAGTCCTGGTACTTGTCGATCTGCCAGGCGGTGTAGAGCACGAAGAGCCGGAACTGGGCGAGTTGGGCGTAGGAGTCGGCGAGGTCGGCGCGCACGAGTTGTTTGTCCGCGAGCCGCTCGCCCTGGGTCTCGCGGGACAGGGCCCGCTCGGCCATCATGTCGAGCGCCTTCTGGCTCTGGCCCACGACCCGCATCGCGTGGTGGACGCGGCCACCGCCGAGCCGGGTCTGGGCGATCGCGAAGGCCTGGCCCTCGCCGCCGAGCAGCGCGTCGGCGGGGACGCGGACGCCGTCGTAGGCGATGAGTGCGTGCATGCCCTCGTCGGTGGCCTCGCCCATGATGCCGAGGTGGCGCTCGATGCGGACGCCGGGGGTGTCGCTGGGCACGAGGAACATCGACATGCCCTTGTACGGGCTGACGTCGGGGTTCGTCACGGCCATCACGATGACGAACTTCGAGGTGCGGGCGTTGGAGGAGAAGAACTTACGGCCGGTGATGACCCAGTCGTCGCCGTCGCGTTCGGCGCGGGTGGTGAACATCGTGGGGTCGGCGCCGGCCTGCGGCTCGGTCATGGAGAAGCAGGAGAAGCACTCGCCTTCCAGCAGTGGCCGGAGGTAGCGCTCCTTCTGTTCGTCGGTGCCGTAGCGGGCGATGATCTCGGCGTTCCCGGTGTCGGGAGCGGCCGTGCCGAAGATGACGGGGGCCCAACTCGACTGGCCCAGGATCTCGTTGATGAGCGCCAGCTTGACCTGGCCGAAGCCGCGCCCACCCAGCTCGGGTCCGAGGTGCGGTGCCCACAGGCCCTCGTCACGGACCTGTTGCTTCAACGCCCGGACTATTGGGCCGAGTTCGTCGTCGAGCGGGTGGTACGCCCGGTCCGGATGGAGCAGGTCCAGCGGCTCCACGCGCTCGGAGCGGAACCGCCGGATCCACTCCAGCTTCTCCTCGAACTCCGGCTCGGTGGAAAAGTCCCATGCCATGTCAGACGAACCTCCTGCCAGCCCGGACGGATGGCGGTGAGAATATCATTCTCATCTCACGCAAGTAAGAGTCTCGAAACTTGCAGTGTGGGCTTCGGTAGGGGAAGCCGAGGTGTTACCGCTGAAGTGGAGTATCGTTCTTCGGGTGACAGCTGTCCCCGAAGAACAACCAGCCTGGCGCCAGCGCGCCGTTGAGCGTTCCACCCGTGCCGCCAAGCTCCGCGCCGAACAACGTGTGCAGCGCTTCCTGGACGCGGCGCAGGAACTCATCGCGGAGAAGCGGACGACGGACTTCACGGTCCAGGAGGTCGTGGACCGCTCCAAACAGTCACTGCGCAGCTTCTACCAGCACTTCGACGGCAAACACGAGCTGCTGCTCGCCCTGTTCGAGGACGCGCTGTCCAAGTCGGCGGCGGAGATCCGCGAGGCGGCCGGCGCCCAGTCGGATCCGCTCCAGGCGCTGCGGCTCGGCGTGACGATGCTCTTCGAGCAGTCCTTGTCCAACCCCGGTGTGGAGCGCCCGCTGTTCAGCGACTTCGCACTGCAACTCCTCGTGAAGCATCCCGCGCAGGTGGCGACCGCTCATCTCCCCCTGCACCAGGTGTTCTCGGAGTTGGTCGAGCAGGCCGAGGACGCCGGCGTCATCCCCGCCGGCAAGCCCCGCCGTCAGGCCTCGATCCTGATGCAGACGGTCATGTTCGTCGCACAGGGCAACGGCGTCCCGGCCGGCAGCCACGCGGCGGCGGTCAGCGCCGAGGAGGTCTGGCAGTTCTGTCTCGGCGGCCTCTCGGGCGTCCCCGTGCGCAGCTGACGGACGTCCGACAGGTATCCGACGACGTAATTGACGCTCTCCACAGCGGAGAGTACGGTTCTCGCCCACCGCAACGGGAGGTGGGCGATGACCAAACCACTACGGCATGGAGTGCAGCGCTACCGGGTCGTGCAGTGGGCCACAGGGAACATCGGCGCCCGCACGATGCGTGCCGTCCTGGAGCATCCGAACCTGACCCTGGCCGGCGTGTATGTCCACACGCCGGCCAAGTCAGGCCTGGACGCGGGTGAGTTGAGCGGCGGCGAGATCGGTACCACCGGAGTCGTCGCCACGCACGACATCGACGAGATCCTGGCGCTCGGCGCCGACTGTGTCCTCTACACCCCGCGCACGTGCGATTTCGACGAGGTGTGCGCCCTGCTCTCGTCAGGCGTGAACGTCGTGTCCACACGCGGCGAGTTCCATCACGCGCCGAGCCTCGACCCGGTCACGCGGAAGCGGATCGAGGACGCGTGCGAGCGGGGCGGGACCTCGGTCCACAGCACGGGCAGCAGCCCCGGATTCATCACGGAGGCGCTGCCGTTGACACTCACGTCGATCCAGCGGCGGCTCGACGCGCTGACGATCGACGAGTTCGCGGACCTCTCCCAACGGGACTCCCCCGGGCTGCTGTTCGAGGTGATGGGCTTCGGGAAGCCTCCTGCCGAATTCGGCGAGCAGCGCCTGGCCGGACTGCGCGACAGCTTCGGCCCGTCGTTGCGGCTGCTCGCCGAGTCGCTCTCGGCGCCGCTCGACTCGGTGGAGGCGGTGGGTGAGGTCGCAACTGCCCGGCGCACCACCCGAATTGCCGCGGGCACGCTGCCCGTAGGCACGGTGGCCGCGCAGCGGATCACCGTGTCCGGACTACGGAAAGGCCAACCCCTGCTGCGGTTCCGGGCCAACTGGTACTGCACCACCGACCTCGACCCGGACTGGGACCTCCGTGCCACCGGCTGGCATGTCGCGGTCGAGGGGGACGCGCCGCTCGACATCGACCTGCGCTTCCCCGTGCCCCTCGACCGGATGGCGGCGATGTCCCCCTCCTACACCGCGAACCGCGCGGTGAACGCCGTGCCCTTCGTCTGCGCGGCCCCTCCCGGGATCCGCACGACGGCCGACCTCCCGCAGATCGTCGCCGACCTCGGCTGAGACCGGGACCACCCGCACCCGGCACTCAGACGGTGCTCGTCGGCACCGCGACCTCCGGCTCGCCGTCCTCGTCGATCGCGTACTTCAGGAAGTCGTCGACCATACGGTGGAACAGCGTGGCCAGTTGCTGCAGTTCGTCCGTCGACCACTCGGAGAGGGCCATTTGCATGCCGCGCGCACCGGCGTCCCGGACGCTGTCCACGGCCTTCCGGCCGGCCGCGGTCAGCTCGATCCGCTGGGCCCGGCGGTCGTCGGGGTCGGGCACACGCGTGACGTAACCGGACTTCTGCAACTGCTGCACCGTCCGTGTCACATGCGAGGCCTCGACTCCGAGGCGGTGCGCCAACTCCCCCGGGCGCAGCGGCTCGGAGTCGGCGACCTGCCGCAGCAACGCCACCGCCGCACGGTCCAGGGGCACACCGGCGAGAGCCATGAGCCGGTCGTGCTGGCGGGCGCGCGTGCTCAGGTAGGTGATCCGAGTGAGGGCTCGCTCGATCTCGGTCACCTCCGGGGAGGCGGGGGCTTCGGGGACCGGTGGTGTGGACATGGGACCCACTTTACCATATTGTTGCGTAACTCAAGTAATTTACTGCGTACGTTTACCGCGCCTACTGCCGGGAGACTACTTCTCCCGCTCCGCGGCCCGGCGTTCACAGCCGGGCAGCGCGCCGCTCACTCAGGAGCAGCCAGGCCAGATACAGCCCCCCGCCCACACCCGTCACCGCACCGACCGGCAACAGCGCGGAGCCGGTGACGCGCTGGGTGGCCAGGTCGGCGGCGGAGACGAGCAGCGCGCCGGTCCAGGCGGCCGGCAGGACGTTCGGTCCGGCCGCGCGGGTCACGCGGCGCGCCAGCTGCGGCGCGGCCATCGCCACGAACGGGATCGGGCCGGCCGCGGCAACAGCCATCGCGGTCAGGCCGGTGCCGGCGCACAGCAGGACGAGACGGCTGCGTTCGGGCGGTACGCCGAGCGCGCCGGCCGTGTCGTCTCCCAGTTCCAGCAGGGTGAGCCGCCGCCCGTACCCGACGACGACTGGGACAAGGACGACCAGGCCGATCGTTATGCTCCGGACGTCGCTCCAGCCGCGGGAGTTGAGGGAGCCGATCATCCAGCTCGCGGCCTGTGCCGCCTTGCCGATGTCGGCGCGTACGTACAGGAAGCTGGTCGCCGAGCCGAGCACCGCGGAGGCGCCGATGCCGACGAGGATCAGCCGGTAGCCGTGCAAACCCCGCTTCAAGGCCAGCAGGTAGACCGCGACGGCCGTGGCGAAGCCGCCGCACACCGCGCCGAGCGCGGTCTGGGGTGCGCCCGCGTCGAAGAGGATGATCGCGGCCAGCGCGCCCGCCGAGGCGCCGTTGCCGAACCCGGTGATGTCGGGGCTGCCGAGGGGATTGCGGGTCAGCGACTGGAACACCGCGCCGGCCATGCCCATCGCGAAGCCCACGAGTACGGCCGTCAGGGCGCGCGGCAACCGTAGGCCGACCACGACGAACTCCGCGCCGGGCGGGCCGTTTCCGGCCAGGGTGCGGACCACCTCCAGCGGTGTCAGTCCGTAGGTGCCGGTGCCGATCGCGAGCACCGTCGCGCACACCGCCAGTGCACAGAGGCCGACGCAGACCAGCAGCGCCCGGGTGTCGTACCGCAGCGACCAGCGGCCGGCGCGCAACAGGCCGCGGCGCGGGTCGACCTGGACGGCCCGCAGGCGGGGCCGCGTGTCGTCGGTCGGGATCACAGCTGGGCCACCTTCCGTTGCCGCACCAGGTGGATGAAGAGCAGCCCGCCGAGGAAGGCAGTGACGATGCCCACCTCGATCTCGGACGGCGGTACCACGACGCGTCCGATCACGTCGGAGACGAGCAGCAGCACCGGTGCGTACAGCGCGCAGTACGGCAGCAGCCAGCGCGGGTCGGGGCCGCAGAACGCGCGGGCCGCGTGCGGGATCATCAGGCCGACGAAGCCGATCGGCCCGCACAGGGCGGTCGCGACGCCGCACAGCAGCGTGACGGAGACGATGGACAGCAGCCGGGTCCGGCCGACCCGGGTGCCCAGGGCCCGGGCGTGGTCCTCCCCCAGCGCGAGCGCGCCGAGCGGGCGGGCCAGCGCGAAGGCGAGCAGGGCGCCGGCCACGAGCAGCGGCAGCACATCGAGCAGCAGGTGGGAATCGCGTCCCGCGAGGGTGCCGACGGACCAGTACCGCATGGCGTCGAGGGTGCTCAGGTCCCACAGTTGGAGCCCGTTGACGTAGCCGAACAGGGCCGCGTTGACGGCCGTTCCGGCGAGGGCGAGGCGGACGGGGGTGGCGAGGCGGCCGCCGCCGAGGGCGTTCACGGCGGTGGCGGCGAGCGCGGCTCCGGCGAGTGCGAACCACAGGTATCCGCCGAACGAGGTGATGCCGAGGACGCTGATGGCGGTGACGACGGCGGCGGAGGCGCCCGCGTTCACGCCGAGGAGTCCGGGGTCGGCGAGCGGGTTGCGAGTCAGGGTCTGCATAACGCCGCCCGCGAGGCCGAGCGCCGCGCCGACGGCGATCCCGATGAGGGTGCGCGGCAGCCGGAGGTCCCGCACGATCGCGTCGTTCTCGGTGCCCGAGGGTGCGAACAGGCCTGACCACACCTGGTCGAGGGATATCTGTTTCGTGCCCACGGCCAGTGACAGGGTGATCGCCGCCGCCAGCAGCGCGAGGCCGAGCAGCAGGCCCGCCGACCGCAGGGACGTCCTGGTGCGGTGCCCGGCACCGCCGTTCGCCGCGTCGGACGGTGTCGGCAGCACCGCGGTGTTCCTGTTCATCCCGCCCTCTCGGTCAACGACCCGGCACACAAGGGGTGTTGGCCAGCGGAAACGGGCTCTTCGGCGTGGGCGGACCAGGCGCCGGGTGAGCGCCGGGACACGACGGAAAGCCGCCGTTCTCCGCTCGGAACAGGACACGATCGGGTGGACATGTGCTTAGCTTAGGCTAACCTTACTTTGGTTGTTGACGATTTCGTTGACATCGACCACCACTGTGCCCAACTGCCGGTGGAGTGTGACCTTTTGCCCTCCTCCGCCGCCGAATGCCCGCCCTCACGGAGACCTTCGATGACCGCCACGACCACGCCGCGCGCCACCGAGGACATGCCGCCGGAGACCCGTTCCGGCGTTCGTCCGGTCCGTATCACCGGCCCACGCGTCGCCCGCCTCGTGGACCGTCTGGTGACGGCCGACGACACCCGACGCGCCGTCCTCACCGGCGCGTTCTGGAACGACGTGGAACGCCTGGGCACCCCGCTCGTCGAGGAGTTGGCGGGCGATCCCGACCACCGGGCCGTCACCTTCCTGTGGCGCGGCCACCGCACCACCCGGCAGGTACTGCTGTTCGCCAACCGTCTCGTCGACCGCGACGACCTCGCCGGATCCCTGCTGGAGCACGTGCCCGGCACCGATGTCTGGCATCTGGGCCTGCGGCTGCGCGCCGATCACCGCGGTTCCTACCGGATGGCCGCCGACATCTCGCCGAAGCAGCCGCCCACGGACCCCGCCCGTCTTCAGCCGCGGCTGCGTTCGCTGCTCGCCCATGCCGCGCCGGACCCGCTCAACCCGCGCTCCATGCCCACGCGTTGGCTCCCGGTCGCCAGCTCGGTCTACGCCCTGCCCCACGCCCCCGCGCAGCCCTGGGCACAGCGGCGGGGCCGGGTTCCGGCCGGCCGGGTGGAGCGGCACCCGGTGGCCACCGAGGCGCTCGGCGGCGAACGGGACACCTGGATCTATCTGCCGCCCGGGTACGACCGGGGCGGCGCGTCACCGCTGCCCGTGGTCGTGCTGTGCGACGGCGACATGTGGTTCGGCCGGCTCGGGTTCGGCGACACGCTCGACGCGTTGATCGCCGACGGGACGCTGCCGCCGCTCGCCGTGCTCTCCCCGGATGCCGTGGACCGGCACGCCCGATGGCGTGAACTCGGCGGGCACGACGAGTTCGTGGAGTTCCTCGCCGGCGAACTGCTGCCCTGGGCCGCCGGTCGCTGGCCACTCGCCACCGATCCCCGGCGGACCCTCGTGGCGGGGCAGAGTCTGGGCGCCGTGACCGCACTGCACGCCGCCCGGCTGATGCCCGAGCGGTTCGGCAAGGTCCTCGCCCAGTCGCCGTCCCTGTGGTGGCGGCCCGGGCTGCCGCACGAGGTGCCCAGACCGCCGGTCGAGGGGGTGCCCTGGCTCGTCCGCCGCTGCGCCGAGTCGGGTGCTCGGCCCCTGACGGTCCATATCGACGTCGGGCTGCACGAGGGCGCGATGGTCGACCAGACGCGCGCCCTGTACGACGCGCTGCGCTCGGCGGGCCACACGGTGACCCGTGCCGAGTTCAACGGCGGTCACGACTACGCCTGTTGGCACGGCGCCCTGGCCGACGGACTGGTGCGGCTGCTCGGCGCCGAACCCCACTGACCACGCAGGGGCCCCACCCCGCGCCCCGTCCACGCACCCATCAACTCCCCCTTCGTTCAAGGAGCTTCAGCGCATGTCCTCCACTCGTGCCTCCCGCAGGGCGGTCCTCACCGCCGCCGCCACCGTCGTCACGGGAGCACTGCTCCTGAGCGGCTGCGGCGACGGGAAGGACAGCGGCGGCAAAGAGTCGGGCGCGTCGTCCGGCACCCGCCGGATCACCGACGCGACGGGGCGCACGGTGCGGGTGCCCAGCACGCCCAAGAAGGTCGTCGCGCTGAGCGAGCCCACGCTCGACGCCGCGCTGGCCCTCGGTGTCGAGCCGGTCGGTGCCACCGCCGGGCGCGGTCAGACCGGGGTGTCCACCTATCTCGCCGGCAAGGCGTCCGAGGCCCAGGTCGTGGCCACGGTCGCCGAGGCCGATCTGGAGAAGCTGGCCGCGCTCCAGCCCGACCTGATCCTGCTCGACGAGACGACCGCGGCCAAGAGCCAGGTCACCAAGCTCCAGGCCATCGCCCCGACCGTGGTCACCGCCAAGCTCAACGAGGACTGGAAGAAGGCCTTCACCGCCACGGCCGACGCCCTGAACCAGAAGGCGCAGGGCGCGAAGACACTCGCCGGCTTCGACGCCGACGTCGCCGCCACGAAGAAGAAGCTCGGCGAGAACACCGGCGCGGTCGTCAGTGTCGTCCGCTGGCAGAACGGCGCGCCGTCCGTGGTCGGCAAGGGCGTGGGCCATGTGGGATCCACCCTCTCCGCGCTGGGCCTCGACCGGCCGGCCGACCAGCAGGGCGCGAGCGCCGGGCACAGCGAACCGGTCAGTCTGGAGAAGCTCTCCACCATCGACGGGGACTGGCTGTTCTTCGGCACCCTCGGCGACGAGGCCGACGGCGAGAAGGCCTACGCGGCAGCGAAGAAGGTGCCCAACTTCGGCAAGCTCAAGGCCGAGAAGGAAGGGCACGTGGTCGTCGTCCAGGGCTCCGCGTGGAACAGCGCGGGCGGACCGCTCGCGGCCGCCATCGTCCTGGACGACCTGACGAAGGCGCTCACCTCGTGAGCGCCGAACTGGCCGGCCGCCTCGCCCTGGTGACCGGCGCGGGCCGGGGCATCGGCGAGGCCGTCGTCGCCGCGCTCGTCGGGAACGGCGCCCGGGTCGTCGCCACCGACCTGGTCACCGAAGCCGTACGAGAACTGTCCGAGAAGTACGGCGAGAAGGTCACCGGCCGCCCGCTCGACGTCACCGACCCGGCCGCCGTGGAGGCGCTCGTCGACGAGACCGAACGCACCCTCGGCCCGCTCGACATCGCCGTCAACGTCGCCGGAATCCTGCGGAGTTCGGCCGTCGTCGACCTCACCGACGAGGACTGGGCGGCCACGTTCTCCGTCAACACCGACGGCGTGTTCCACGTCTCGCGCGCCGCCGCCCGCCGGATGGCCGAACGCGGCCGCGGCAGCATCGTCACCGTCGCCTCGAACGCGGCCGGCATCCCCCGCACCGGCATGGCCGCCTACGCCGCCTCGAAGGCCGCCGCCGTCATGTTCACCAAGTGCCTCGGACTGGAGGTGGCCGCCCGGGGCGTGCGCTGCAACACGGTCTCCCCCGGCTCCACCCACACCGACATGCAGCGCGCCCTGTGGACGTCCGGTGACGCGGCGGACGCCGAACGGCGCGTCGTCGAGGGAGACCTCGCGACCCACCGCACGGGCATCCCGCTGGGCCGGATCGCCGACCCCGCCGACATCGCGGACGCGGTCGTCTTCCTGGTCTCCGACCGCGCCCGGCACATCACCCTGCACGACCTGTATGTCGACGGCGGCGCCACCCTGCGCGCCTGAACCGGCCCCGTCCCTGCCGACCACGGCTCGTGCCGTCCCCCCACTGGAGACACCATGTCCACCTCGCTGAGCGAACCCACCGCTCCCACCACGGCCTCCCCCGGCGCGGCGACCGCCCTGCTGGACGCCTACCGCCCCGCCACCGACCGACTCCTCGCCTCGCCCCACCACACCCTGCTGGGCCGCGGCACGACCGCCGAAATACCCCACGGCACAAGCCCGTTGACGCAGCGCGTACGTGACGCCCTGGACGCGCGACGACGTGCGGGCGACCCGGCACCGGTCGTCATGGGCTCGCTGCCCTTCGCCGCGGACGCCCCGCCCAGCCTCGCGATCCCGCGGAGCGTGCGATGGGCGCCGCCACTGCGCGAGGACCCGCTCATCGCCCTGCCCGTCCCCCTCCCCGAGGACCGGCCCGCCTGGGAGGTACGGGAGGTCCCGGCGCCGGAGCACTACGGCGCGGCGGTCGCCGCCGCGGTCGCCCGCATGCGGGCCGGTGAGTTCGACAAGGTCGTCCTCGCCCGCACCCTGGAGCTGACCTCCCCGCAGGAGCCGGATCTGCCGGCCATGCTGCGCCGGCTGGCCCGCCGCGACCCGGGCGGCTACACCTTCGCCGTGCCGAGCGGTCCGAGCCGTACGCTCGTCGGCGCCAGCCCCGAACTCCTCGTCGCCCGCACGGGCGGACGGCTGACCGCGAACCCGCTGGCCGGGTCCACGCCCCGCAGCGCCGACCTCGCCGAGGACGTGCGCCGGGCGGTCGCGCTCCTGGAGTCCCCGAAGGACCTGCACGAGCACGCCGTCGTCGTGGCCGCCGTACGCGAGGCACTCGCCCCCTTCTGCACCCGTCTCGACGTGCCCGAGCGGCCCACGCTGCTGCGCACCGCGGCCATGTGGCACCTGTCGACGACGGTCACCGGCGAACTCGCCGACCCGGGTGTGTGCGCGCTGGAGCTGGCGTCCGCGCTGCATCCCACACCGGCCGTGTGCGGAACCCCGACCGAGGTGGCCCGCGCGGTCATCGCCGAGTCCGAGCCCTGCGACCGGGGGCCGTACACCGGCATGGTCGGCTGGCAGAACGCGGACGGCGACGGCGAGTGGGTCGTGACAATCCGCTGCGCGGAGGCCGAGGGGCGTTCGCTGCGGCTGTTCGCGGGTGCCGGTGTGGTGGCCGCCTCGTCGCCGGAGGCGGAGACGGCGGAGACCGCCGCCAAGTTCCGTACGTTCCTGCACGCCGTGGGGGCCGCGCTGTGACCGCCGACCTCGCCCCTGCCGACCCGCTCGCCCCCGGTGTCGACTCGCCCACCTGGCCCGCCGAGTTCGCCGCGCGCTACCGCGCGGCAGGGCACTGGCGCGGGGAGACCTTCGGCGGGTTCCTGCGCGAGCGCGCGGCCGAACGTCCCGACCGGATCGCCCTCGTCGATCCGGCGCCCGTACGCCGCACCTGGACGTACCGGGAACTGGACGAGCGCGCCGACCGGCTGGCCGCCGGGTTCACGGCACGCGGCATCGGCAGGGGCGACCGGGTCGTCCTCCAACTGCCCAACGTGGGCGAGTTCGTCGAGGTGGTCTTCGCGCTGTTCCGGATCGGCGCACTGCCCGTGTACGCGCTGCCCGCGCACCGGGAGACCGAGATCAGCCACTTCTGTTCCTTCACCGGGGCGGTCGCCTACGTCGTCCCGGACCTGCACGCGGGATTCGACCACCGGGTGCTCGCCTCGCGGGTGAAGGAGCGGACCCCGAGCCTGCGGCACGTCTTCGTCGTCGGTGACCCGGGGGAACACACCGCGCTGTCCGACGTGCCGTGCGAACCGGTCGCAAGGCGGGAGGAGCCCGAGCCGCACGAAGTGGCGTTCCTCCAGCTGTCCGGAGGTACGACCGGCGTCCCGAAACTGATTCCGCGCACCCACGACGACTACATCTACTCCCTGCGGGGCTCCAACGAGATCTGCGGGGTGGACGCGGACACCCGTTTCCTCGTCGCGCTGCCGGCCGCGCACAACTTCCCGATGAGTTCCCCGGGTTGGCTGGGCGTGCTCCACGCCGGAGGCACGGCCGTGCTGTGCCCGCGGCCCGACCCGGCGACCGCGTTCCCGCTGGTCGAGCGGGAGCGGATCACCATGACAGGGCTGGTTCCGCCGCTCGCGCTGGTGTGGACGGAGGCCGGGCCGCAGGCCGAACAGGATCTGTCCAGCCTGGAGTTGGTGCTCGTCGGCGGCGCCAAGTACAGCGTCGAGGCCGCGCGGAGACTGGAGCCCGCCCTGGGCTGCCGGCTCATGCAGGTCTTCGGCATGGCCGAGGGCCTCGTCAACTACACGCGTCTGGACGACGACCACGAGACCGTGGTCACCACGCAGGGCCGGCCGATCTCCGAGGACGACGAGATCCGCATCGTCGACGACGCCGGACTCGACGTCCCCGAGGGCGAGTTCGGGCAGTTGCTCACCCGCGGCCCCTACACGATCCGCGGCTACTGGCGGGCCCCCGCGCACAACGCCACCGCCTTCACCGAGGACGGCTTCTACCGCACCGGCGACATCGTGCGCCGCACCGCGACCGGTCATCTCGTCGTCGAGGGACGGGCCAAGGACCAGATCAACCGGGGCGGCGAGAAAGTCGCGCCGGAGGAGATCGAGAACATCATTCTCGCCCACCCGGCCGTGCACGACGTGTCCGTCGTCGCCGTGGCCGACGACTACCTCGGAGAGCGTTCCCTCGCCTACGTCGTCCTGCGCGAGGGCGCCGGGCCCCTGAAGCCGGTCGCCGTCAAACGGTTCGTGCGCGAACGCGGCGTCGCCGCCTACAAGGTCCCCGATCTCGTCGAGTTCGTCGACGCCCTCCCGCAGACCGGCATCGGCAAGGTCAGCAAGAAGCAGCTGCGGTCCGCCGCCGAGCAGCACTGAAAGGTCCCCACCTCCCATGGCACTTCCAGCCATCGCCGCCTATCCGCTCCCGTCCGGGGACGAGTTGCCCGCGAACCGGGTCTCCTGGACCGTTGATCCGGCGCGCGCCGTGCTGCTCGTCCACGATCTTCAGCACCACTTCCTGTCCGCGTTCCCGGCCGGCGAGCAGCCCCTGACCGGGATGCTCGCCAACACGGCCCGCCTGCTGAAGGAGTTCCGCCGCCTCGGCGCGCCGGTCATCTACTCCGCGCAGCGCGGCGGCCAGACACCCGCGGAGCGCGGTCTCCAACTCGACTTCTGGGGACCGGGCGTCCAGGACGACCCCGAGGCCCTCGCCGTACCCGAGAGCGTGGCTCCCGAGGCCGGGGACACGGTTCTCACGAAGTGGAAGTACAGCGCGTTCGCGCGCACCGACCTGGAGGCGCTGCTGCGCGAGGCGGGCCGCGACCAGCTGGTGGTCGTCGGCGTGTACGCGCACATCGGGGTGCTGATCAGCGCCTGCGACGCGTGGACGCGGGACATCCAGGCGTTCGTGGTCGCCGACGCGGTCGCCGACTTCTCCCGCGAGGACCACGACATGGCCCTGCGCTGGGCTGCCGGCCGCTGCGCGGTCGTGACCACCACCGACGCGCTTGTGAAGGAGATCTGAGCCGCATGGCGCTCACCCTGGAGCAGATCCGCAGCGATGTCGCCGAGTGTCTCGGCGAGGACCCGGCGGACATCCCCTTCGACGAGAACCTCGTCGACTACGGCCTCGACTCCGTCCGTGTCATGGCGCTCCTCGAACGCTGGCGCCGACTGCACCACGTCGAGGCGGACTTCGCGGACCTCGCCGAACGGCCGGCCATCGAAGCCTGGGCACCGCTGCTGGGGGTGGCATGACCACCGCGCTCAGCGCCGCCGTCACCGGGACCGAACTCCCGCTGACGGCCGCCCAGTCGGGCATGTGGTACGCCCAGGCCCTCGATCCGCTCAGCCCCGCGCAGAACACCGCGGAGTGCCTGGAGATCGACGGCCCGCTGGACCCGGACGTCTTCGCGGCGGCCCTGCGGCAGGTGGCCGCCGAGGCCGACGCGCTGCGCGTACGGGTCGAGGACACTCCGGACGGACCGCGCCAACACCTGTGCGCCACTGTCGAGTTGCCGCTGACGCTGCACGACCTGCGCGGCACGGACGACTCCGAGGACCGGGCCGAGGCGTGGATGCGCGCCGATCTCGCCGTGCCGTTCGACCTGGCGTCGGGACCGCTGTTCCGGCACGCCCTGTTCCGGGTGGGCGAGGAACGCTGGCTGTGGTACCAGCGCATCCACCACCTCGTGATGGACGGCTACGGCTACTCACTGCTCGTCCGCCGCACCGCCGAGGTGTACACGGCGCTCGCCCACGGCCGTGAGCCCGGTCCACGGGCTTTCGGCACCCTCGAAGGCCTCGTCGCCGACGACGCCGCCTACCGCGCCTCGGACACCTTCGCGGCCGACCGCGCCCACTGGGCCCAGGCGTTCGCCGACCGCCCCGAGGCGCCCCGGCTCGCGGGCCGCGGGGCGCTGCCCTCCCGCACCTTCGCCCGCCGTACGGCACACCTGTCGCCGGAGACCACCCAGGACCTGCGCGAACTCGCCGCCCGGCTCCGCGCCACCTGGCCCGACCTCCTGATCGCCGCCCAGGCGCTCTACACCTCCCGCGCGACGGGCCGCCCGGACGTCGTGCTCGGGCTGCCGATGATGGGCCGCATGGGCTCGGCGGCCCTGCGCGTGCCCGGCATGGTCATGAACGTGCTGCCGCTGCGGCTGGCAGTCTCCCCCGACGCGACCTTCGCCGCACTGGTGCGGCAGGTCGTCCTCGGCATCCGCGAGGTCCGCCGCCACCAGCGCTACCGCTACGAGGACATCCGCCGCGACCTCGGCCTGCTGGGCGAGAACCGGGGCCTGGTCGGCCCGCTCGTCAACGTCATGCCCTTCGACTACGGCGTCGACTTCGCCGGCGCGCCCGCGCGGGCCCGGAACCTGTCCGCGGGCCCGGTCGACGACCTGACCGTCAACATCTACGACCGCGCCGACGGCCGCGGGCTGCGCATCGACCACGACGGCAACCCGGCCCTGTACGACGAGCGCGAACTCGCCGCCCACCAGGCTCGGTTCCTGCACCTGGTCGACCGGCTCACCGCCGCCGACC
Source organism: Streptomyces colwelliae (assembly GCF_048158785.1). Lineage (NCBI taxonomy): Bacteria > Bacillati > Actinomycetota > Actinomycetes > Kitasatosporales > Streptomycetaceae > Streptomyces > Streptomyces colwelliae. Next base: position 45,904 of record NZ_JBLTJC010000021.1, read on the forward strand.
CGCAGTTGCCGCTCGCCGCGCACTCCATCGTCACACCGCCCGAACGCGCCCTGGTACTCGACGAGTTCAACCGTACGGACCGCACGCTGCCGCCGACCACGCTCATCGGACCGATCGAGGCCCGCGCCGCCCGCACCCCGGACGCGACGGCGCTGGTGTTCGGTGCCGTGTCGCTGACCTACGGGGAGCTGAACTCCCGCGCCAACCGGCTGGCCCGGCATCTCCAGTCCCTCGGCGCGCGGCCGGGGGCGGTGGTGGCGGTGTCGGTGCCGCGGTCGGTGGAGCTGATCGTGGCGCTGCTCGCCGTGCTCAAGGCGGGGGCGGCCTATCTGCCGCTGGATCCGGACTATCCGCGGGAGCGGCTCTCCTACATGCTCGGGGACGCGGCGCCGGTGTGTGCCGTCACCGACCGGGCGGGGCGCCTGCCGGACGACACGGGGACACCGCTCGTCGTCCTGGACGGGCTCGACATGTCCGCGTATCCGTGGGTGAACCCGGCGCGGGCGCTCACCCCGGCGCATCCCGCGTACGTCATCTACACCTCCGGTTCCACCGGCCGCCCCAAGGGCGTCGTCGTGCCGCACGCCGCCATCGACAACCGGCTGCGCTGGATGCAGCACGCGTACGGGCTCGGTCCCGGGGACCGGGTGCTGCAGAAGACCCCGTCATCGTTCGACGTGTCGGTGTGGGAGTTCTTCTGGCCGCTGCGGCAGGGCGCGACGCTGGTGGTCGCCGAGCCCGGCGGTCACAAGGACCCCGGCTACCTCGCCCGGCTGATCCGTGAACAGGCCGTCACCACCTGCCACTTCGTGCCGTCGATGCTCCAGGTCTTCCTGGCCGAGCCGGACGCGGCGGGGTGCGGTGTGCTGCGCCGGGTGTTCTGTAGCGGCGAGGCCCTGCCCCGCGAGACCGCGCACGCCTTCGCCCGCGCACTGCCGGGCGTCCGGCTGCACAACCTGTACGGCCCGACCGAGGCCGCCGTCGACGTCACCTACCACGCCTGCGTCCCGGAGGACTCGGGCCCGGTACCGATCGGGCGGCCGGTGTGGAACACCCGCCTGTACGTGCTGGACGCGGCGCTGCGGCCCTGCCCGCCGGGAGTGCCGGGCGAACTGTACCTGGCAGGGCGGCAGTTGGCCGACGGCTACCTCAACCGCGCGGAGCTGACGGCGTCCCGCTTCGTCACCGATCCGTTCGGCCCGCCGGGCAGCCGTATGTACCGCACGGGTGACCTGGCGCGCTGGACCGAGCAGGGCGAGGTCGAGTACCTCGGCCGCACCGACCATCAGGTGAAACTGCGCGGGCAGCGCATCGAACTCGGCGAGATCGAGGCCGCGTTGACGGCCCAGGACGGCGTGGACGGCGCCTGCGCGCTGGTCCGGGAGGACCGGCTCGTCGGGTACGTGACCGGCGGAGCGGACCCGACGGCCGTACGGGCGGCGCTGGCGCGCGTGCTGCCGGAGCACATGGTCCCGGCCGCGGTCGTCGCCCTCGACGCGTTCCCGCTGAGCCCCAACGGCAAGCTGGACCGCCGCGAGCTGCCCGACCCGGTCTTCGCCGGCGACGGGAGCGCGCGGCGCCCGGCGAGTCCGCGCGAGGAGACCCTCACCCGGCTGTTCACGCAGGTGCTAGGTGTCGAACAGGTCGGTCCCGACGACGCGTTCTTCGATCTGGGCGGCACCTCACTGCTCGCGGTGCGGCTGGTGGCGCGGGTCCGCGAGGAGTTGGGCACCGAGTTGACGATCGGCTCCCTCTTCGAGGCGCCGACGCCCGCCGCGCTCGCCGCCCGCCTCGACATCGCGGCACCTGCGGCCGAGGACGCCCTGGACGTCGTCCTGCCGCTGCGCTCCGGGGGAGACCGGCCGCCGCTGTTCGCCGTCCATCCGGCGGGCGGTATCGCCTGGTGCTATGCGGGGCTGTCCGCCCGGCTGGGCGCGGGGCAGCCGGTGTACGGCATCCAGGCGCGCGGTCTGGTCCGTGACGAGCCGCTGCCGGGCACGCTTCAGGAGGAGGCCGCCGACTACGCCGAGCGTATCCGCGAGGTCCAACCACAGGGACCGTACCGGCTGTTGGGCTGGTCGGTCGGCGGGGTCCTCGCGCACGCGGTGGCCGTGCTGCTCCAGGAAGCCGGTCAGGAGGTCGAACTCCTCGCGCTGCTCGACGCGTTCCCCGCCGAGCAGTGGCGCGACCGGCCCGCGCCCGAGGAGGGCGACGCGCTCACCGCCGTCCTGCGCATGGCGGGCTTCGACCGCACCGGCGAACGTGATCGCGACGACGTGCTGGCCACGCTGCGCCGGGCGGGCAGCCCTCTCGCGGGACTCACCGACCACACGCTGACGCAGATCGTCGACATCGTGCCCAACCACGCCCGCATGATGCGCGAACACCGACACCGGGTGTTCGACGGCGAGTTGCTGTTCTTCACGGCCGCCGCGCCACGGGCCGAGGACTGGCTGACCCGCGAGGCGTGGCGCCCGCACGTGAGTGGCGCGATCGTCAACCACGACCTCGACTGCACACACCCGCAGTTGATGAGGGACCACCATCTCGACGACATCGCCGCGGTGTTGGCCACCCGTCTCAAGGAGCTCGACGCACCGTACGACGCGTGCGGCCGACGGGTGGAGGCGACACGGGGATGACCATGCCGCTCGCGGTACTGCGCTGGTCGCACGCCGGATTACGGCCGCGGCCGGAGGACCTGGCGCGGGGCCCGCGGCTGTGGGTCGTACGGCCCCCGGCGGCGGGCGCCCCGCTCGACATGTCGGTGCTGGACGACGGGGAGCGGCGCTGTGCGGCGGCGTTGCGACGGCCGGCCGAGCGTGCGCTGTACGTCGCCGCGCACGCCGCGCTGCGTGAGGTGCTCGGCGCGTACCTGGGGCTGCCGGCCGCCACGGTGCCGTTGACGCGGCTGTCGTGTCCGGGATGCGGCGGCCCGCACGGGCGCCCGGCCGTGGCGGGGCCGTCGGGCGGGACCGTGCACTTCTCGCTGTCCCACTCGGGCGGTCTGGCCCTGCTGGGGCTGGCCGCCCGGCCGCTGGGCGTGGACGTCGAGCGGGTGCCCGCGCCGGAGTTGGTCCGGGACGCGGCGCGGTCCCTGCACCCGGTGGAACGCGCCGAGTTGGCGCGGACCTCGCCGGAGTGCCGGCCCGTCGCCTTCGCCCGCTGCTGGACCCGCAAGGAGGCGTATCTGAAGGCCACCGGCGAGGGCCTCTCCGGCGCCGCTCTGCGGGGCGTGTATCTGGGGACCGGTCGCCGCCCGGCCGAGCCGCCGCGAGGACGGGTGGCCGATGTCGATGTCCCGGCGGGGTGGACCGCGGCCTGTGCGCTGCTGGGCGACGGGCCGCTCAGCGGCCCAGCAACTCCGCCAGCCCGTCGGCCAGTTCGGTCCGCCAGCAGAGGTAGTCGTGGCCGCCGTTGAACTCCCGGTAGGAGGCGTCGTGATAGCCGACGGAGAGCAGTGTCTCGCGCAGCCTGCGGGCCGCGGGCAGGGCCACCCATTCCTGCTCGCCGAAGGAGAGCCGGAAGCGTACGGGGAGCCGCGGTGTGCCGGCGAGGTGCCGGGTGAGCCACTCCGCGTCCGGGCCGACGGGCCACCAGAACGAGCCCGACTGGGCGAGGACGTTGCCGAATCGGTGCGGGGCCGCGACTCCCGCGTAGGCGGCGGTGAGACCACCGAGGCTCTGCCCGGCGACCACGGTGCGCGCCGGATCGTCCGTGACGGGCACGCGTCCGGCCGCCCACGGCAGCAACTCGTCCGCCAGGAACCCGACGAACTCGGGACGGCAGGTCAGCTCCGCCCACCGGGTGTCCGCGTCCACGGACTCCGGCAGCACGGCGGCGAGCGGCGGGACACGGCCGTCCGCGATGAGATTGTCCAGCAGGTGCGCGAGGCCGAGCCGGGGCTGCCAGTGCTCCCCGTCCAGGAGGACGAGCACCGGGAGGTCCGCCGACTCCCGTACGGGGACGGGTGGTTCGTAGAGCCAGACGCGCCGCCGGCCGCCGAGCCGGGTGCTCGCCACCTTGTGTTCGGTGACGGTGCCGTGGCCCACGCCGTGCCTCGGCTCCCAGTCCATCGCACGCGGTGCGGCCGGGAGTTCGGCGTACGGGACCGGGTCACCACCCCAACGGCGGGGCAGCGTACGGGAGTTGAAGGGGTCGGTGCGGCTGCGGGTGCGCAGCCGGGGCCAGTACTCGGGCGTGCCCGGGTCGGGGCCGTCGCCCTCGTCGACGTAGAGGTCGTAGGTGCCGCGCCAGTCGTGGCGCAGGCGGAGCGTCCAGTGCCAGACGTCCGTGCCGGGCAGGCGTTCCATCAGGTTGCCCTCGGGGGTGCGCGGGTCGCCGAGCTTGTTGGGCAGGACCTGGACGGCGCGGGTGGCCGGGCCGCCCCGCCACAGGAACGTCACGGCCAGGTGGTCGGCACTGCCCAGCGGGTCGGGCGACACGAGCGGTGTGCCGCGCCTGCGTACGTCCGCCCAGAACTCCGCCACGCCGTCCGGCGCGGGCAGTGCGACCGCCGGTGTCGTGAGCCGGGGCACCGCGTCCGGCCGGGCCAGTCGAGGCGGGTGGTGCGGGGCGCCCTCGGGCGGCGAGGACACGGGCGCGGACGCGGGCATACGGGCGGACTCCGTCCGACGAGGCGGTTCTTTCGATTAGGCAAGCCTAACTTCAGTTCGCCGCGCATCCGTTTCACCCCCTGTACCCAACCTGCCAGGAGCAGCCGGCATGTCCTCTCACAGACCCTCTTCCCCTCTGATCGGCCGCGTGGTCGCGTTCACCGCCGGGGCGACCCTGAGCCTCGGCGCACTTGCCGTCCCTCTTCTCGGCACGGGCTCCGGAGGCACGGACGCCACCGACACCGTGGCGCTCGCGGCCGACACGGCGGCTCCCGCGGTGACGCTCGGCACCACCTCGGCCGAGCCGGGCGGCGAGGTGTCGTTCGCGGTCTCCGGCTTCCCCGCCGCCGCGACCCTGAGCGTCAAGTTCGACGACACCACGTTGCTCAAGCAGTTCACGATCGGCGACGACGGCAGCGTCTCCGGGACGGTGACGATCCCCGCGGACGCGGTCGCGGGCGGCGAGCACTGGCTGCGGTTCCTGGCACCGCAGACGAGCGTCCGCAGCGCGAACCTGACGGTGACGGGCGGGACGGCGTCTCCGACTCCTACGGCCACACCCACAGCCACTCCCACGGCGACCGCCACCGCGACGGTTCCTGCGGCCGACCCCAAGGTGAAACTGACCGGCGGCGCCACGGTGGCTGCGGGCGGCAAGGTCTCCTTCAGCCTCACCGGGTTCACCGAGGGTCAGACGGTCACGGTCAAGCTGGACGACAGCGCAATCGTCGGGCAGTGGGCGGGCGCGGTGGACGCCGACGGCACGTTCTCGGGGACGGTGACCGTGCCCGCCTCCACCTCGGCGGGCGCACACTGGCTCCGCTTCCTCGCGCCGAATCCGGCGACCAGCCTCAAGGCCGACGTCACCGTCACCTCGTCCGGCGGCGGCTCGGACGCGGGCAACGGCTCGGGGGCGAGCGGCAGTTCGGGATCGTCCGGGAGCGGCACCGGCTCCGACGGCGACTCCGGCAGCGGTACCGGAACGTCCGCCACGATCACCGCGGGCTCCAGTGTCACCGCCGGCGGCAGGGTCTCCTTCCGGGTGACCGGCTTCCCGGCGGGCGAGCAGCTGACGGTGAAGCTCGACGACGGCGAGATCCTCGGGCAGTGGCCCGACGGCATCGGCTCCGACGGTTCGTTCTCCGGCACCGTCACCGTCCCGGCGGACACCGCGAAGGGCGCACACTGGCTGCGCTTCCTCGCCCCGAACCCGGCGACCAGTCTCAAGGCCGGCTTCACCGTGACCTCCGGATCGACCACCACCTCCGGATCGAGCTCGGCGAGCGCGTCCGCGACACCGGTGCCGGCCGCGTCGGGTGCACCCGCCAGCGCCACCAACTCCCTCGGCGCGAAGGCCGAGATCACCGCCAGCCAGGTGCAGCCCGGCGGCACGCTCCACTTCAAGGTGACGAAGTTCCCGGCCGGCCGGACCGTCACCGTCAAGCTCGACGACGACGGCATCCTCGGCCAGTGGACGGCCGACAAAAACGGCTCCTACGAGGGCGACGTGACGGTCCCGGCCGACACATCCGTCGGGGCGCACTGGCTGCGGTTCCTCGCACCCGACCCGCCCACCACGTTGAAGGTCGACTTCGCCGTGACCGGGGCGGGCGCCGCCGCGACCTCGCAGCCGACGACCGGCACGGTCACGGCCGCGGCAGCCGCCCTGGACAGCTCCGTCTCCATCCCGACCATCGCCTGGTCGGCGGCGGCAGCGGCCGCCGGTGGAGCCGCCGGAGCGGCGGGCACGACGGTGTTCGTCCTGCGCCGACGCAACTCAACACCACCGGAAGGAAACTGACGACACATCACATAGGAAACCGGACAGACAACCGCCGCGTTCCCGAGCGGCACACCCATCAAGGAGATGTACTCGACATGACCGCATTCACCCCCCGCATCCGCTCTGCCGCCGCGATCGCCGTGGCCCTCGCGGCATGCGGCTCCCCGGCCCTGACCGGCACCGCCGCCGCGAGCGGGTCGACGACCGCCTCCACCGTCGTATCGGCACCGCTCGTCAAGGGGCTGTACCAGTCCGCGTACTCCGAGCGGAACCACGTGCTCTGGGCCACGTCCGCCGTGGGCCGGCCGCCGGTCACCGACTCCCACCTGCTGAAGGTCGACCCGCGGACGCTGACGGTGGAGGCCTCGTACACGCCGCCGGTCACCGACGCGGCCACCGGGGCCGTCGAGGCGGTCTACGGGGTCGCCGTGGACGACGAGCACAACACCGTGTGGACGACCAACACCCGCGCCAACTCCGTCGCCGTGTACAGCCAGCGCACGGGCGAGCACCTCGCCACACTGCCCGGGGTGGCGCACGCCCGCGAGATCGTCGTGGACGAGCGGCACGACACGGTGTGGGCGAGCGGCTTCGGCGACGGCACCCTGGTCGCCTTCGACAGCGCCACCTTCAAGGAGAAGGAGCGGATCACCGTGGCGGGTTCGACGCCGACGGGCCTGACCGTGAACGAGCGGACCGGCACGGTGTACACCACCGACCTCGCCGGCGACCGGATCATCGAGGTGTCCCGGAAGTCCACGACCCCGCGCTTCGTCCCGGCCGGTGACGGCCCGATCTCGATCGTGCTGTCCGCGGACGGCCGTACCGCCTACACGGCTGACCAGACCGGTGGGGACGTCTCCGTGGTCGACCTGAGAAAGGGGATCGTCACCAAGTCCGTGCCCACCGGCGCAGGCGCCCTGTCCGTGGCCGCCGACGCACGTTCGGGACGGGTTCTGGTCGTCAACCGTACGGCGGCCACCGTGTCGTTGGTCGACCCTGGTGCGGGAGCGGTCGTGGAGACCGTGGCCACCGGAACCGCCCCGAACCACGTCGAGGTGGCCGACGGCACCGCGTACGTCGTCGACAAGTCGGGGTCCGGGCCGGCCGGCGAGGACCAGGTGACCCGTATCCGTATCGGCCGCTGAGCCGACGTGCCCCGGCGGCAGCCCTTCGGGGCGTCGCCGGGGCACGCGTGGGTCACCAGGGCTGCTGGCTCGCGAAGAACCGCTCGAAGAAGTCCACCTTGGCGGCGTCCGCGAGGGCGAGCGAGCCGAACCGGTCGCCGAGTTCCATCGTGGTCGCGAAGCGGTGGTTCGCCGCGGGCCAGCGCGTGAGGCCGTGGCCGTTGGGGTCGCCGTGGGTCACGAAGTTCACCACGTAGTCGGAGAGGGTGTCGGCGACCGTGCGGTCCGCGTCGGTCCAGGGCAGGTTCGTGGCGTAGAGGTTGTCGAAGACGTAGTTGATCTCCGAACCGTGGTAGGCGCCACGGGAGTTGGCGCCGGTCGCCGTCGGCGGGACGTGCTCCCAGTAGTAGGTGAACACCGGGCTCTTGGCCGTCTTCGCCCACTCGGCCGCCCACAGGTTCGCGGAGACGCGCGAGCCCTCGCGGGCGGAGGCGTTGCGGGCCTGGCCCGCCTCGGTGTCGGTGGTGGCGGGGTACAGCTTCAGGAACTCGTCGGCGAGAGTGCCGTACTCCTTCTCCGCGACGCTCTCGTAGTCCGCGAGCTTCACGGTCGGGGTCGGGGAGGCGCCGTTCTCGTCCTTGTTGCCGCCGGCCAGCACGGGCACGTCGTTCAAGTGCCCGCCCGCCAGCGCCTGTTCGTACGTCCACGGCTTGACCCAGCCGTCGAGGACCGGGCGGAACTCCGGCGGATTGCCGTTCACCGGCCCGCTCACCGTCGTGTCGTTCGCGTTCTGACCCGCCATCAACTTGGCGCTGTCCAGCGCCCGGAGAGCGGTCAGCGAGGTCGCGCCGAGCGCTTCGGCGTACGCGGTGCCCTGGCTCTCGGCCGTTTCCAGGGTGCGGTACGACGCTGCCAGCGCGGCGATCTCGGGGTCTCCGGTGGCGCGGGCACCGGCGCTCTCGGAGATCGCGCCCTGGAACAGGCCCTTGGCGAGCGGGGAGTAGATGAGGTGCATCACCGAGGCGCCGCCCGCCGACTGGCCGGCGATCGTCACGCGGTTCGGGTCGCCGCCGAACGCGGTGATGTTGCGGCGCACCCAGCGCAGGGCCGAAATCTGGTCGAGCAGACCGTAGTTGCCGGACGCCTGGTGGCCGGACTCGGCGCTGAGTTCTGGGGTGGAGAGGAAACCGAACGCGCCGGTGCGGTAGTTGAGGGTCACCACCACCAGCCCCTTGGCCGCGAGGCCCGCGCCGTCGAAGCCGGGGTCGGAGGCGTAGCCGCCGGTGAACCGGCCGCCGTAGATCCAGACCAGGACCGGGCGCTTCTCCCGTGAACTCGCGGCTCCGGTCCAGACGTTGAGATTGAGGCAGTCCTCGCTCATGGTGACCGAGGCCGAACCCATCGTCTGCTGCGGGCAGATGTCCCCGAAGGTGTCCGCGACGCGCACGCCCGTCCAGGACGTCGCCCGCTGCGGCGGGCGCCAGCGGTTGTCGCCCGCCGTGCTCGCCGCGTACGGCAGTCCCTTGAACACGGTGACGCCGGAGACGAGGGAGGACACTCCGGACACCCGGCCGGCGTCGATCCGGAGCGGGCCGGTGAGCGGGGTTCCGGAGGTCTCGCGGTCCGCCGCGTCGGCACTCGTCCCTGCGCCGACGAGTGCGGCCGTCGCGGCGACGGTCAGCGACCCGTTGAGAAAGGTACGGCGGTTCATGGCGTTCGAAAGCATGGGGGGCTCCCTGGAATAGGTACTTGCGAACGTAAATTCCACGGACCAGGAACGCCAACAAAATTGTCAACTTCAGAGCTGATCCACAGCATGGTCCCGCAGCGGCCCCACGGACAGCCCGCGCATCGCGCAGGTGTCGAGGATCCGGGGTACGGCGCCGAGGGTGGCGCGCCAGGAGCCGGGCGCCGAGGTGCAGTCGGAGTCGTGCAGCAGGACGGTGCCGCCGCCGCGCAGGTCCTCGGTGACCGTCCGGTGGACCGACTCCGGTGTGGCGCGTGCCCTCCAGTCCTCGCCCCAGGCCGTCCACAGCACCGGCGTGAGGTCCAGGCGGCGGGCCGCGAGGTGGGCGGCGGTCGACATCACGCCGTAGGGCGGCCGGAAGAGCCGTGGCGTGCGCCCGGTGAGGTCGCCGACCGTGTCGCGGGCGCGGGCCAGGTCGTCGTGGGTGGCCCGGGGGCCGCGCAGCAGCAGCGGGCGGTGGAGCCAGCCGTGGACGGCGATCTCGTGTCCGGCGGCCGCGATCTCGCGGACCAGGTCGGGGGCGCGTACCGCTTGGCCGCCGAGGAGGAAGAAGGTGGCGTGGACCCCGCGCTCGTCGAGCAGGCGCAGGAACAGCGGGGTGGACAGCGGGTCCGGCCCGTCGTCGAAGGTGAGCGCCACGTGGTCCGGCCGACCGCGGCCTGCGAGGCGGGGCATGACGCGGTTGCGGAGCGGGCCGTAGGTGGAGAGGACGGGGGCTGCGTACGCGGCGGCGAGGAGAGGGAGTGCGGGGAGCGCGACGCGGGCGGTTGCGCGGAGGAGGCGGGCGGCGGTCATGAGTGGCGGTCCTTCGCGTGGTCCGCGTGACCTGCGTGGCACACATGACCCGTGTGGCGCGCATGACCGAGGTCGTCGATGTCGAGGCCTTGCCCTATGGCGTGCATCAGACTCGGGCCGCCGTCGGTGGTGGCGACCGCGGTGCCGACCGCGCCCGCCCAGACCGCGCAGGCCAGCGCGGCGGTGATCGCGAGTCGTAGTGCGGTCGGCCGGACCGCTCGACGGATGGTGCGCGGGGTGGCGGGTCCGAGGCCGGCGCGGCAGACCCGGGCGATCTCGGCGGAGGGGCCCCGGTCCGTTCCCGTGGCGAGGCCCCGGTGTGTCCCGGCGCCGATCCCCCGCTCCCTCCCCGAAGCTCCGCCCGCGAACAGCGCGAGCCCCGCCTCCCGCTGCACCAGCCCACGCGGCCCGTCGATCAACTCCCCGAGCAGTTCCTTGAGTTGGTCCGGTTCGCGGATCCACGCGGCGACGCCCGCCTCGTCCAGGGCAGCCGCGTTGGTCAGTCCGTGGCCGGGTATGCAGCCGTAGCTGGCGACGGGCAGGCCCGCGGCGAAGGCTTCCAGCGAAGTCAGACCGCCCGCGTTCTGGAGCAGGACGTCGGAGGCGTGCATCAGGCCCGGCATGTCGTCGACCCAGCCGTGGACGTGCTCGATGCCGTCCGCGCGGAGCTGCTCGGCCAGCGCCTCGTTGCGGCCGCAGACCACGACCGGCAGGGCCGCGCCGCAGTCGCGCAGTTCCAGCGCCGCCTGCCGGACCGGGCCCACACCCCAGGAGCCGGCGACCAGCAGCGCCAGCGGAGTGTTCGCGGGCAGGCCGAAGCGGGCGCGGGCCGCCCCGCGCTCCGTGGCGTCCACGGGACGGAACCGCGGGTCGGCCACCGGGCCGCACACCCGGACGTCGCGTGCGCCGGCGGCCCGGGCCTGGGCGGCGGGCACCGCGTGGAGCGCGAGGTGGACGTCGACGCCGTCGGCCACCCACAGCGGGTGGACCGAGAAGTCGGTGAGGTAGGTCAGGACGGGTACGGTCAGTCGGCCGTCGAGCCGAAGACTGCCCAGCACCCGGCTCGCGCCCGGGTAGGTCGACACGACGGCACCCGTGTCGGCGGGCAGGGCGCGCAGCAGCCGCTCCTCGGCGGAACGCAGCAGCACCCTCGCGACGGGGCCGCCGCCGCCGGCACGTTCGGTGCTGCTGTAGATCCGCTGGTAGGCCCACGGCGCCCGGACGAGCATGCGGTGGTAGCCGTCCCGGACGAGTCGGCCGAGCCGGGCGGGCAGCACGTCCAGCAGGTCGAACCGGTCGACCGCGAGACCGGCCGCCACCAGCCGCCGCTCCAGTTCGCCGGCGGCGCCGTCGTGGCCGGCCCCGACGCTCGCCGAGACGATCACGACTCGCTCGGCCGGTGACGGACGGCGGGGCTCGGTCGCCTGCCGGGGGCGCCGGGTGGCGGCCGCGAGGGCACGCAGACGCACCGTACTTCCGAGGTGGGGCATGGGCTTTTTCCTCCGCGGGTGGAGTGGAGCGGCGAAACTCTACAACATGTAGTAGGTAAGCTCGTACGACATGTAGTAGTTCCTGTTAGCAAAGCCTCCGACCGCCCCCCTTGCCTCATGCACCTGAACCCCTTCGAGCCCTCCGCGCACTTCCTACAGGCCGTAGTAGGTCGGCGGGTAGGCTGGGCCACCGAGCGGTGAAAGGCGGTGGGGTGAACGGTGGACGACCGGAAGAGCGACGAACCCGGCACGACGGCCGGCAGGCGGGCGCGCGGTGAGCTGGAGAGCGGCGTTCTCGCCACCCTCTACGGAGCCGACGAGCCGATGACAGCGCGCCAGGTCAAGGACCGGTTGCCGGGCGACCTCGCCTACACCACCGTGCTGACGATCCTGTCCCGCCTGTACGACAAGGGCATGCTGGTCCGGCACCGCGCGGGCCGCGGGTACGCGTACGCTCCCGCCCGGGACGAGGCGACGCACACCGCCGAGCGAATGCGTTCCCTCCTGGAGCACGGCACCGACCGCGAGGCGGTACTCACCCGCTTCGTCTCCGAACTGTCCGAGGAGGACGAGCAGTTGCTCCAGCGACTACTCGCCGGCCGCACCGACGAGGGACCGTGAGCCGGTGCTGATCAGTGTGTACGTCCCCCTCCTGATCACCATGGTCCTCGCGGTGTTCGCGCCCCGCGCCGCCCGCCGGCTGGCCCCGCGTCCCGCCGCCTGGTCGCTGGCCGCCGCCGCGCTGGTGGCGTCGCTGGGCTGGCTGGGCTCACTGGCGCTGCTGGCGTTCGCCGGGCTGGTGCAGATCCCCGAGGTCGCCGAGGAGGGGCAGTGGTCGGTCTCCGCCGTGCGTGCCTCCGACCCGGTGTACCTCACGGTCGCCGGAGCCGCCGCGCTCGCCCTCCTCGCGTCCGTCGCGGGACTCGCCGTGGCCGCCACACGTCAGCTACGACACCTGCGCTGGGCCCGCCGCGAGTGCCGACTGCTGCCCGGCGACACGGAGTTGGCCGTCCTGGACATGGAGTCGCCGGAGGCGTTCGCACTCCCGGGGGCACCCGGGCGGATCGTGGTGTCACGCGGGATGCTGCGCTGTCTGAGCAACGGTGAGCGTGAGGCGCTGCTCGCGCACGAGCGGGCACATCTGCGCGGCCGGCACCATCTCTTCCAGACCCTCTGGCGGCTCTCCGCCGCCGTGAACCCACTGCTACGACCGCTGTCCCACGCGGGCGGCTTCGTCCTGGAGCGCTGGGCCGACGAGGAGGCCGCGGCGCGCGTCGGTGATCGTACGGTCGTCGCCCGCGCGGTGGGCCGGGCCGCGCTCGCCACCTCCGCGAACCGTTCCCGCCCGGCGCTGGCCGCGACCGGCGGGGCGGTACCGCAGCGGGTGCGGGCGCTGCTCGCGCCTCCTCCCCCGCGCCGGTCCCTGCCGTTCGTCGCGGGCGCCGCACTGCTCGTCGTGTGCTGCGCGAGCCTGGCCGACGCCGCGACCGACAGCGAGCAGATGATCGAGACCGCGCAGCACGCGGCGTGCGCGGCGGCCGCGACGTCGGCGCGGTCCGTTCCGCCGCACGGGCTGTGCTGCCAGCACGAACAACCGGACGGACCCGTCCAGCACCGCTGACCAGCCGGCCGACTACCGCCGCCGAAGCCGCGGCCCTCCGGGCACAGCCGCATCCCACGAAACCTGCTGCGCACACGAACAACGGACAGCCCCCAGCCCCACCGAGGGCCCTGCGTACTCGGCGGGCCGAGACCACGCGACGGCCCCGCCTCCACACGTCCCGCCCCACG
>NZ_JBLTJC010000022.1:0-58940 GCF_048158785.1 Streptomyces colwelliae
TTGTAGCCCTGGGTACGCAACTTGCGCAGGATGCCCGTCAGTTCAGTGGCCGTCCAGGCGTCCTCGGTGATCGCCGTGGAGGCGTACGCGAGCCGGGCGAAGGACGGCGGCGGACTGTCCCTGCCCGGCGGACTCTCGGACGGGCCCGCGAGCGTCCTGGTCGGCTGGGTGCTGACCGCGATCGGGCTGGCGCTGGCCGGGCCCGGACTCACGTATTTCTGCGGGCGGTTGCTCCAGTCGGTCAGCCCCGGCGCGCTGCGGCTGCTGGCCGGGCGGGTGCTGATGGAGGAGGCGACCCGGATCGGACGCCCGCTGGGCGTCGTGTGCGCGGTGGCGTCCGGCGGCTTCGCGATGACGGCGCTCTACGACGCGGACGCCCCGGCATTCGGCCCGCTGACCACCCTCGGCGGGCTCCTGGTGACCGGCTGCACGGTGGCCACCCTGCTCACCGCCGCCCTGGAGGCCAAGCACGCCCGCGCCGACACCACGGCCGCGCTGCTCCGCCTCGGCGCCCCCGCGACCATGCTGCGCAGCGCCGCGGCCCTGCGCGCGGGCGCGCTGCTCGCCCTGTTCCTCCCGCTGACCCTGCTCGTGGCCGAGCTGGCGGCGCTGCCGCTGGCCGGCCGATGAGTTTTGCGCCGGACTCCGGTCTACCCACCGAATAGCACGCACGCCCGATGGGAGAGACACCGTGTACCAGCAGATGATCTTCGTGAACCTGGCCGTGAACGACGTCGACGCGTCGAGGAAGTTCTTCACCGAGCTCGGTTACTCGATCAATCCCCAGTTCAGCTCCGACGACAACACCTGCGTCGTGATCAGCGACACGATCATCGTGATGCTCCTCAACAAGAAGCGCTACAGCGACTTCACGAAGAAGGAGATCGCCGACTCGGCCAGGACCAGCGAGGTGCTGCTGTGTCTGAGCGCCGAGAGCCGCGAGAAGGTCGACGAGCTGGTGAACAAGGCGGTCTCGGCGGGCGGCACCGCCAACGACGACATCAACGACCAGGGATTCATGTACGGCCGTTCCTTCGAGGACCTCGACAACCACTCCTGGGAGGTCGTGTGGATGGACCCGGCGGCCGTCGAGAGCTGACCGGTCGGATGCCTAGCATGGGCGCGTGCAGACGAGCCCGGCCCATGCGGCCCACCACGACGAACGCGAGATCGAGACGGTCGAGGACTTCGACGCGACCGTCTCGGCCCGCGGCACTCTCGCCGGACACCGCGTCCAGGGCGTCGATCTGACGGACCGTACGCGGGAGTTGCTCACCACGGACACCGCGGGCGCCGTCTTCCTCGGCTGCCCGATGCGCGACGAGGCGGCGACGAAGATCCGCGCCGACGGCGCCCTGGTCTTCCCACCCGTCCCGCACCTCCCCTTCGACCCCTACCGCGGCCATCTCTACACGCCCGCCGAGCTGTTCGACTCGCTCGGCAAGGGGTACGAGCAGACCCCGGACGCGCTCGCGTACGCCTGGCTCCAGCGGACCAAGGCCGACGGTGACATATACGCGTCGATGCTGCGCGCCGTCCACGACGACTCGATCTCCGACGCCCTCGACGAACTCCTGCGCGGCGCACGGGTGGTGGGCGTGATGGGCGGCCACGCGATGGCGCGCGGGACGGAGGCCTACGGCGGTGCCGCGCGCCTGGGCCGTGAGCTGAGCCGCGCCGGGTTCACCGTGGCGACGGGCGGCGGACCCGGCGCGATGGAGGCGGCGAACCTGGGCGCGTACGCGGCGCCGTACGAGGACGACATGCTGGATGAGGCGTGCGAACTCCTCGCCTCCTCCCCGTCGTTCAGCCCCTCGATCACCGACTGGGCCCAGCGCGCCTTCGAGGTCCGCACCCGCTGGCCGAAGGGCAATCACTCGATCGGCATCCCGACGTGGTTCTACGGCCATGAGCCGCCGAACGCCTTCGCCTCGCACATCGCCAAGTACTTCGCCAACGCCACCCGCGAGGACGGGTTGTTGGCCCGCTCGAACGCGGGTGTGGTGTTCCTGCCGGGCGCGGCCGGGACCGTGCAGGAGATCTTCGACAACGCGACGCCGAACTACTACGAGTCGCGCGGCGAGCCCACGCCGATGGTGCTCGTGGACCGGGAGCACTGGACGGAGCGGCTGCCGACGTGGCCCCTGCTGCGTGCACTTGCCCGGGAACGGCCAATGGAGGCCCGTATCGCCCTCGTTGACCGGATCGAGGAGGCTCCGGAGGCACTGAAACGTCTCACTGATTAAAGTGCAGGTAAAGGCAACTGCTGTACACCGCATATGCATTGACACTGCTTACGCAGCACTTATAGACCAGTGAGACTCCTGGGGGTAGTGGTGCCTCACCTCATTGCCGCTCCATCTCCCCCTAAACCCCCCGCAGTTGCACATCCCGTGAAGGGCAAACGTGTCCATATCTCGACGTTCCGTACGCATCCTCGGTGTCGCGTCCGCCTCGGCCGCACTCGCGCTCGGATTCGCGGGCAACGCGCTCGCCTGCAACATCAGCGAGTTCTCCGCCGAAGCCACTTGTGACGGCACCAACGGTGTCATCACCGTCACCGACAAGGATGCCTCCGGCACCCCCGCCGTCATCACCGTGTTCCTTGAGAACAACGGTGCCGACACGAAGCAGGTCGGCAAGCCGACCGAGGTCAAGGGCTCAGCCCAAGGCGTCACCGTCAGCTTCGCCGAGGACTGGCAGCCGAACGCCACGTACCGCGTTCACGTCAAGGCCGGCAACCAGGTCGACAAGGACATCACGCCGAACCTGACCACCCCGTCCAAGGCCTGCGAGACGGAGTCGCCCAGCCCGTCCCCGTCGGAGGCTTCCCCGACGCCGTCGGCGACCCCCTCGACTCCGGCCGAGTCCGACACCCCGACCCCGTCGGCCTCGGAGAGCAGCAGCACCGCCCCCGCGACGACGACGGACAACGCGCCGTCTCCCGCGGCCGGTGACTCGAACCTCGCCGAGACCGGTGCCAACTCCAACACCGGCATGATCGCCGGCATCGCGGGCGCCCTCGTCGTCGTGGGCGGCGGAGCCGTCTACTTCGGCATGCGCCGCCGCGGTGCGAGCAACGGCAGCTGATCAACAGCCGCTGAACAACCCGCTGTTGTGGCCCGTCCGGTTCGTGGGGACGGGCCACACACATGTCCGCTAGGCGCCGAGTACGACGATCTCGGCCGCGTCGAACTCCACCCCGACCGTGCCTCCGACCTCCGGCGCCTCCCGCAGCGCGCAGGCCGCCTCCAGGCGCGGCGCGTCCTCCGGCTGGAGCTGTACGGCGACATGGGTGCCCTTGAAGGTGCGGGCGGCGACCGTACAGCGCAGACCCTCGTCGGCGGGCAACAGGCGTACGCCCGCGGGGCGTACGAGGAGCGTGTGGGTGCCCTGGGGGGCGTCCTCCGGCACCGGGAGCTTGCCCCAGGGTGTGTCGGCGGCCTCTCCGGCGACGGTCGCCTCGACCACGTTGTCGAAGCCGAGGAAACGGGCCACGAACTCGTCGGCGGGGTGCTGCCAGACCTCAAGTGGCGTACCGGACTGGGCGATCCGCCCGTCCCGCATCACCACGACCCGGTCGGCCAGCGCGAACGCCTCGCCCTGGTCGTGCGTGACCGCGAGCACGGTCGTGCCCAACGCCCCGAAGAGTTCCCGGAGTTCGACGACCAGCCGCTCCCGCAGTGACCGGTCGAGCTGGCCGAGCGGTTCGTCGAGCATGAGAAGACGGGGGCGGGGCGCGAGGGCGCGGGCGAGTGCCACCCGTTGCTGCTCACCGCCGGACAGCCCCGCGACGGCCCGGCGGGCGGCACCCGGCAGTCCGACGAGGTCGAGCAACTCGCCGACCTGGGCGTCCTGTTGTCTCTTCGACGCCCCGTGCATGCGCAGGCCGAAGGCGACGTTGCCGGCCACGTCCCGCTGCGGGAACAGTTGGTGGTCCTGGAACATCAGGCCCACGCCCCGCTTGTGCGCGGGCACTCCCGACTGGTCCCGGCCGTCGAGCAACACCCGCCCGGAGTCCAGGGGTTGGAGCCCGGCCACCGCCCGCAGCAGCGTCGACTTGCCGCTGCCGCTGGGCCCGAGCACACACACGATCTCGTGCTCCACGACCCCGAGGTCGACGGCGTCCAGCACGGGCCGCCCGCCGAACCGCACGGTCGCGCCCTCAAGGCTCAGCAGCATGTTCGGCGGCATGTCCGTCAGCGGGTTCTGCGGCGGGTTCAGTGGCGTGTTCGGTGGCATCTAGAACTCCCCCGTCCGGTCGGTGCGCAGCCGCTCCAGCACCAGCAGGGCCACCGCGCACACCACCATCAGAATCGTCGAAAGGGCCATCGCCTGGCCGTAGTTGAGATCGCCGGGCCGGGACAGCAGCCGGGCCACCGCGACCGGCAGCGTCGGGTTGTCGGGCCGCGCGATGAACACGGTCGCCCCGAACTCCCCCAGCGACACCGCGAACGCGAACCCGGCGGCGATCAGCAACGCCCGCCGTACGAGCGGCAGATCGACCTCGCGCCACACCCGCCACGGCGACGCCCCGAGCACGGCCGCCGCCTCCCGCAGCCGCCCGTCCACCGCCCGCAGCACGGGCAGCATCGTCCGTACGACGAAGGGGACGCCCACCAGCGCCTGTGCGAGCGGCACCAGGATCCATGAACTCCGCAGATCGAGCGGGGATTTGTCGAGCGAGATCAGGAACCCGAAGCCGACCGTCACCGCCGACACCCCGAGCGGCAGCATCAGCAGCGCGTCGAAGCCCCGCACCAGCCGCCCGGCATCGCGCCGGGTGAGGGCCGCGGCGGCGAGACCACCGATCACCACGGCGATGGCGGTGGCGGCGACGGCGTACTCCAGCGAGTTGCCGATCGCCGCGATCGGCGGGACCAGGAAGGTACCGCCGTCGTCGTGGGTCAGCGCCCGGTAATACCCGAAGTCCGGTGAGTCGAGCGACCGTTGGACCAGCACGGCGAGCGGCAGCAGAAGCAGCACGGCGATGGACGCGACGACTCCGGCCAGCAGGGTCCACTGGCCGGCCCCGCGCGGGCGCCGTGCGGTCACCGACGGGTCCACCAGCCGTAGGGCGCTCTCCCGTCGTCGTACCGTCCAGGAGTGGACGGCGAGGATCGCGCCCACCGCGACGAACTGGACGATCGTCAGGACAGCCGCCGTGGAGAGGTCGAAGACCTCGGAAGTCTGGCGGTAGATCTCCACTTCGAGGGTCGAGAAGGTCGGGCCGCCGAGGATCTGGACCACGCCGAAGGACGTGAAGGTGAAGAGGAAGACCATCAGCGCGGCGGCGGCCACAGCGGGCCCGAGCGCGGGCAGCGTCACCTTGCGCCAGGCCCGGAGCCGGGAGGCGCCGAGCATCCGCGCGGCCTCCTCCTGACGCGGGTCGAGCTGTGCCCAGAGGCCGCCCACCGTCCGTACGACGACCGCGTAGTTGAAGAAGACGTGCGCGAGCAGGATCGCCCAGACGGTCGTGTCGAGCCGTACGCCCCACAGGTCGTCCAGGAGTCCGCCCCGGCCGACGAGCGCGAGGAAGGCCGTACCGACGACGACCGTGGGCAGCACGAAGGGGACCGTCACGACGGCCCGCAGGACGTGCCGGCCCGGGAATTCGAAGCGCGCGAAGACATACGCGCCGGGGAGCGCGATCAGCAGCGTGAGCGCGGTGGACGCGAGCGCCTGCCAGGTGGTGAACCACAGCACGTGCCGGATGTCGGACTGCGCGAGCACGTCCCCGATGCGGCCCAACTGCCAGGCGCCGTCGGCCTTGAGGCCGCGCGCGACGATCGCGGCGACGGGGTAGGCGAAGAACACCGCGAAGAACGCGACGGGCAGGGCCATGAGCCCGAGCCGCGTCACGTTGCCCCTACGGGAGGATTTCCGCGGAGCTACTTCAGCCGCCGCTTCGGCTACTTCAGTACGAGCGAGGTCCACGACTTGACCCACTGGTCCCGGTCGGCGGCGATCTTCGCGGGCGCCATGGTCTCGGGGTTCGGGGCCTGGCGGCCGTACTTCACGAACTCCTGCGGCACCTGGGCACCTTCGATCACCGGGTAGACGAACATGTTCAGCGGCATGTCCTGCTGGAACTCCTTGGTGAGCAGGAAGTCGAGGAACGCCTTGCCGCCCTTGGTGTTCTCGGCGTTGCTGAGCAGCCCCGCGTACTCGGTCTGCCGGAAGCAGGTGCCGTACGACACCCCGGTGGGCGCGGTGGTCGGCTTCGGGTCGGCGTAGATGACCTCGGCGGGCGGCGAGGAGGCGTACGAGACGACGAGGGGCCGGTCGCCGCCCGCCTTCTTGCCGCCGGCGGAACCGGAGAACTCCTGGTCGTAGGCCTGCTCCCAGCCGTCGACGACCTTCACGCCATTGGCCTTGAGCTTCTTCCAGTAGCTCTGCCAGCCGTCGTCCCCGTACTGCGCGGCGCTGCCGAGCAGGAAGCCGAGGCCGGGCGACGAGGTGGCCGCGTTCTCGGTGACGAGGAGGTTCTTGTACTCGGGCTTGACCAGATCCGCGAAGGAGGTCGGCGGGGTCAGCTTGTGCTTGCTGAAGTACGCCTTGTCGTAGTTGACGCAGATGTCGCCGGTGTCGATGGGCGTGACCCGGTGCTTGGTCTGGTCGACGCGGTACTCGGACTTGACGAGGTCGGAGCCCTTCGCGTCGTAGGACTGGAAGAGGCCGTTGTCGAGCGCGCGGGAGAGCAGGGTGTTGTCGACGCCGAAGAAGACGTCGCCCTGGGGGTTGTCCTTGGTCAGGATCGCCTTGTTGACTGCCTGGCCGGCGTCGCCGTCCTTGAGGACCTTGACGGTGTAGCCGGACTGCTTCTCGAAGTCCTTGAGGACGCTCTTCGAGACGGCCCACGAGTCGTGGCTGACGAGGGTGACGGTCTTGGAGTCGCCGCCGCTGCCGCTGTCGGACGAGCCGCACGCGGACAGCGTGACGAGGCCGAGCCCGACGGCTGCGGCCACGAAGGTCTTGGTGTGGTGCACGGTTGTTTTCCTCCTGGGGTGTCCAGGAAGAGACGCGGCCCTGCCCACAGGATGTGGGCAGGGCGCAACAGCAAGAGTGGTGACCGAACTTCCTACCCAGAATGACCTGGGCGAGGTTCAGAGGGTCTGCGGACAATCCCGCACTCTCAGCGCTGTGGCGCTCCCCTGTCGGAATATGAAGATGTACCTACGCCGGTCAGCCTACCGCTCGGTCGCGGCGAGCTGGCCGCACGCTCCGTCGATCTCCTGGCCCCGGGTGTCCCGGACGGTGACCGGCACCCCGTGCGCCGCGATGGCCTCGACGAACGCCTTCTCGTCCTCGGGGCGGGAGGCGGTCCACTTCGAGCCCGGCGTCGGGTTCAGCGGGATCAGGTTGACGTGCACGGGCTTGCCCTTGAGCAGGCGGCCGAGGCGGTCACCGCGCCACGCCTGGTCGTTGATGTCGCGGATCAGCGCGTACTCGATGGACAGCCGGCGCCCCGACTTCGCCGCGTACTCCCAGCCGGCGTCGAGAACCTCGCGCACCTTCCACCGCGTGTTCACGGGGACCAGGGTGTCGCGCAGCTCGTCGTCGGGCGCGTGCAGCGAGATCGCGAGCCGGCACTTGAAGCCCTCGTCGGAGAACCGGTGGATCGCCGGCACCAGTCCGACGGTCGAGACGGTGATCCCGCGCTGCGAGAGCCCGAGGCCGTCCGGCTCGGGGTCGGTGAGGGCGCGGATGGACTGGACGACCCGCTTGTAGTTGGCGAGGGGTTCGCCCATGCCCATGAAGACGATGTTGGAGAGCCGCGCGGGACCACCGGGGATCTCGCCGTCCCTCAACGCCCGCATACCGTCGACGATCTGGTGCACGATCTCACCGGTCGACAGATTGCGGTCGAGGCCCGCCTGTCCGGTCGCGCAGAACGGGCAGTTCATGCCACACCCCGCCTGCGAGCTGATGCACATGGTGACCCGGTCCGGGTACCGCATCAGCACGGACTCGACGAGCGTCCCGTCGAACAGCCGCCACAGCGTCTTACGTGTGGTCTCTTGGTCGGTCGACAGATGCCGTACGACGGTCATCAGCTCAGGAAGCAGCGCCTCTTGCAGCTTGGCGCGCGAGGCGGCGGGGATGTCGGTCCACTCCGCCGGGTCGTGCGCGAACCGCGCGAAGTAGTGCTGCGAGAGCTGCTTGGCGCGAAACGGCTTCTCCCCGATCGCGGCGACGGCTTCCTTGCGCTCGACGGGCGTGAGATCGGCAAGGTGCCGCGGCGGCTTCTGGGCTCCGCGGGGGGCGACGAATGTGAGTTCTCCGGGCTTAGGCATGGCCCTACCAGTGTCGCAGACATACGAAGAGGGACTCGCCGCCCTGTGGACAACGAGCCCCTCACGCATAAACCCGCAGGTCGGGCCGTGTTTCAGCCGGACCCGACGAACAACACCAGCAGCAGCCACACCACCGGAGCGGTCGGCAGCAAGGAGTCCAGGCGGTCCATGATGCCGCCGTGGCCCGGCAGCAGCGTGCCCATGTCCTTGATGCCGAGGTCGCGCTTGATCATGGACTCGCCGAGGTCGCCCAGCGTGGCGCTGGCGGCGACCGCGAGGCCCAGGACGAGACCTTGCCACCAGCTGCCGTCGTCGATCAGGAACTGCATGCACAGCGCGCCAGCCACCATCGCGAACGACACTGCCCCGAACAGGCCCTCACGGGTCTTTCCGGGGCTGATGCGCGGGGCGAGCTTGTGCGTGCCGAAGCGCCAGCCGACGGCGTAGGCGCCCGTGTCGCTGACCACGGTCAGCAGCAGGAACGTCAGGACCCGCCAGGCGCCGTCCTCGGCGGTGAGCATCATGGCGACGAACGTGGCCAGGAACGGCACATAGAACGCCGCGAAGACGCCCGCCGTGACGTCCTTGAGGTAGCCCTCGGGCGGCTCCGTCATCCGCCATACGAGGACGGCGAGCGCCGTGAGCGCCATGGCGACCCAGGCGCCCTCGGGGCCCCGGACGTATCCGGCGACGACCATCGCCGCACCGCCGACCGCGAGGGGCACGAGGGGCGCTTTGATGCCCTTGCGCTCCTGCAGCCGCGAGGTCAGCTCCCACAGACCCACGACGACGGCGACCGCTATGACGCCGACGAACGCGGCCTTGACGACGAACAGGGACGCGATGATCACCGCGCCGAGTCCGACCCCGACCCCTATGGCCGCACCGAGGTCCCGGCCCGCGCTCTTCTTCTGCGGGGCGGGCGCCGGTGGCGGGACGTCGGGCATGGGCTCCGGATTCTGCGGCACCGCCCCGTAGGGCTGCGCCTGCGGCGTGTCAGAGGGCTGCGTCCGCGGGTCGTACGGCGGTGACTGCCGTACGTCGTACGGCGGTTGCTGCGTCTCGTCGCGGAACAAGGGGCCGCTCAGCCGAGCGGCCCCCCGGTCGTCATCCTGGTGTCCGCCGTATGCGGGCTCGTCGGGCACGATGGGCATGGGGCGAGTCTGCTGCGCCTCAGGCGCATCGTACGTGGGACCCGCCGGGGCAGCCCCCTGGACAGGCCCCTGGTCGGACGGCCCCCAGTACCCGGCTTGTGGCGGTGCTCCCCAGGAAGAGTCGTTCATCAGACCTCGAGCAGCTCCGCTTCCTTGTGCTTGAGGAGTTCGTCCACCTGGGCGACGTACTTCGCCGTGGTGTCGTCGAGCTCCTTCTCCGCACGACGGACCTCGTCCTCGCCGGACTCCTTGTCCTTGACGAGCTTGTCCAGGGCGTCCTTGGCCTTGCGGCGGACCGCGCGGATGGACACCTTGGAGTCCTCGGCCTTGGTCCGGGCGACCTTGATGTAGTCCTTGCGGCGCTCCTCGGTCAGCTCGGGGAACGTCACTCGGATGATGTTGCCGTCGTTGCTGGGATTGACGCCCAGGTCCGAGTCGCGGATCGCCTGTTCGATGTTCCGCAGTGCGGTCTTGTCGAACGGGGTCACCACGGCCATGCGCGGCTCCGGCACGGAGAACGAAGCCAGCTGGTTGATCGGCGTCAGCGCTCCGTAGTAGTCCGCCACGATCTTGTTGAACATCGCCGGGTGCGCACGGCCGGTGCGGATCGCGGCGAAGTCCTCCTTGGCGACCACGACGGCCTTCTCCATCTTCTCCTCGGCCTCGAGGAGGGTCTCTTCGATCACCACTTGCTCCTGCGTGTCTTGAGTAGGCCCGGCTGCTGTGCTGTGTCGGCGTCGGCGGCCGGCTGCGTCGCGTCTTCTTCCTGCACGGTTCCCGACCGGCAGGACATTGTCCATCCCCCGGTCAGGGTCATCAGCCCTGGCTGCCTTGGTCACCCACAAGCGTGCCGATCTTCTCACCCTTGACGGCGCGGGCGATATTGCCCTCCGCCAGAAGCTCGAAGACCAGGATCGGAAGCTTGTTGTCGCGGCACAGGGTGATGGCGGTCATGTCCGCGACCTTGAGGTCCTGGGTGATGACCTCGCCGTAGCTGAGCGAGTCGAACTTGACGGCTTCGGAGTTCGTCTTCGGATCGGAGTCGTAGACCCCGTCCACGCCGTTCTTGCCCATCAGCAGCGCCTCGGCGTTGATCTCCAAGGCGCGCTGGGCGGCGGTGGTGTCGGTGGAGAAGTAGGGCATGCCCATACCGGCGCCGAAGATGACCACGCGACCCTTCTCCAGGTGGCGCACGGCGCGCAGCGGGATGTACGGCTCCGCGACCTGGCCCATGGTGATGGCGGTCTGGACACGGCTGTCGATGCCCTCCTTCTCCAGGAAGTCCTGGAGGGCGAGGCAGTTCATCACCGTGCCGAGCATGCCCATGTAGTCGGAGCGTGCCCGGTCCATGCCGCGCTGCTGGAGTTCGGCGCCGCGGAAGAAGTTGCCGCCGCCGATGACGACGGCGACCTCCGCGCCGTCCCGGACGACGGCCGCGATCTCACGGGCGATCTTGTGCACCACGTCGGGGTCCACGCCCAGGCCACCGCCTCCGGAGAAGGCCTCTCCGGACAGCTTCAGCATGAACCGGCCGCGTACCTTGCCGTCGTCGCTCTTCTGGGGCTTGGTGGTCATGGTGTTCTCGCCTCTTCAACGTGGTCGCACATACGAAGAAGGCCACTGCCGGTGGGGTGTCGTTCGCATCCCATGCTCGGCAATGGCCTCCTCGTCAGATCTGCTGTCGTCCGCCACGCGCGCGTGCGCGACGGCGTACCGGGCCGACTGCTCACGACCCTAGCGGGATTCCGCGGGGCGTCGCGCGTCGATCGCGGTACGGACTCAGATGCCGACCTTGATGCGCGTGAAGCGCTTCAGGGTGACACCCGCCTCGTCCAGAACCTTCTGGACGGACTTCTTGGGGTCGAGCGCGTACGGCTGGCCGAGCAGCGTGGCGTCCTTGAAGAAACCGCCCACGCGACCCTCGACGATCTTGGCGATCGCGGCCTCGGGCTTGCCCTCGGCGCGGGTGACCTCCTCGGCGATGCGGCGCTCCGACTCGACGACCTCGGCCGGCACATCTTCCTTGGCCAGGTACTTCGGCGCGAAGGCGGCGATGTGCTGGGCGACACCGCGGGCGACCTCGGCGTTCGGCTTGTCCAGCTCGACGAGGACACCGATCTGCGGCGGCAGGTCGGGCATCGTGCGGTGCATGTACGCGGACACGTAGCCGTCGGTGTACTGGGCGAAGCGGTCCAGGACGATCTTCTCGCCCAGGTTCGCGTTGGCCTCGTCGACGAACGCCTGGACCGTCTTGCCGGACTCGATCTCGGAGGCGAGGAGCGCCTCGATGTCGGCCGGGGAGGTGGCGGCGACGTGCTGGGCGATCTGGTTGGCGACGGCCTGGAACTTCTCGCCCTTGGCGACGAAGTCCGTCTCGCACTTCAGCTCGACCAGGACACCGGAGGTGTTGTCGTCGGCGATGACGGAGACCACGGCGCCATTCTCGGCGGAGCGGCCCTCGCGCTTGGCGACGCCCTTCTGGCCCTTGATACGGAGCGCCTCGACGGCCTTCTCGACGTTGCCGTCGGCCTCGTCCAGCGCCTTCTTGCAGTCCATCATGCCGGCGCCGGTGAGCTCACGGAGCTTCTTGACGTCGGCGGCGGTGTAGTTCGCCATGATCTGAAAATCTCTTCTCGGAGTTCGAAGTCTCGAAGTCGGCGGCGGCCGCGTGGTGGGCGGGCTTCCGCCAAAGATCTACGGGCTACGAAGATCTAGGGGCTGTGGGTGAACGGCGGGTGGCGCGGTCCGCACCACCCGCCGTCACTTCAGTCAGCCCTTTGGCCCGGAAGGTCAGGCCGTTGGCCGGGTCAGGCCTGCTCGGCCTCGGCGGCCGGAGCGGCCTCGACCTCGGCGGCGGGGGCCTCGACGACCTCGGCAGCGGCCTCAGCGGCAACCGGAGCCTCGTCGGCCTGCTCGGCGTCGGCGACCTTCTCCGTCTCGGCGGAGGTCTGCACCTCGGCCTCGGCGGCGGGGGTCTCGTCGGCCTTCTTCTCGCCCTCGAGCAGGTCGCGCTCCCACGCGGCGAGCGGCTCACCGGCGGCCTTGTCACCCTTGGCCTCGGCGGCGACACCGGAGCGGCTGATGAGGCCCTCGGCGACGGCGTCGGCGATCACGCGGGTGAGCAGGGTGACGGAGCGGATCGCGTCGTCGTTGCCCGGGATCTTGTAGTCGACCTCGTCGGGGTCGCAGTTCGTGTCGAGGATGGCGACGACCGGAATGTTGAGCTTCCGGGCCTCACCGACCGCGATGTGCTCCTTCTTGGTGTCCACGATCCAGACGGCGCTGGGAACCTTGGACATCTCGCGGATACCACCGAGGGTCTTCTCCAGCTTGGCCTTCTCGCGCGAGAGCACGAGAAGCTCCTTCTTGGTGAGACCGGACGCGGCGACGTCCTCGAAGTCGATCTGCTCGAGCTCCTTGAGGCGCTGCAGACGCTTGTAGACGGTGGAGAAGTTGGTGAGCATGCCGCCCAGCCAGCGCTGGTTGACGTAGGGCATGCCGACGCGGGTGGCCTGCTCGGCGATGGCCTCCTGCGCCTGCTTCTTCGTACCGACGAACATGACCGTGCCGCCGTGGGCGACGGTCTCCTTGACGAACTCGTAGGCGCGGTCGATGTACGACAGCGACTGGAGCAGGTCGATGATGTAGATGCCGTTGCGCTCCGTGAAGATGAAGCGCTTCATCTTCGGGTTCCAACGACGGGTCTGGTGACCGAAGTGGACGCCGCTTTCCAGCAGCTCCCGCATCGTGACGACGGCCATGGCCGTTCTCCTTGATTTACTCGGTTGTGCCGCGAGCACCGGACGGCACTCGCGCCTGACGCCCACGTGCGCGTGCCCAGAGGACCGAGGAGCGCTGACATCGGTTTTCGTCTTTCGACGGAGGACCAGATGCCGGGGCGTGCGAAGTCGACCCGGTGACCCGGATCGCCAAAGGAAGTGTACGGGACCCGCGAGGTACCGGGTGACGCCGTTGTCCACAACCCCACACCGGTCCACAGGTCCCGGCCATGATCGGCACGGGTACGGCACGGTTTGTGCCATGCGAACGCGACGACATGACCTTCCTGTGCGCGCAGCCCTGGCGTTACTACTGGGCCTGTTGCTGACCTTCTCGACCTGCACGGCCCGGGCGAACGACAGCCCACCACCCGTACCCGTAGTCCAGGCCCCCTCAGTACCGGCCATCGCCCGCACCTGGCCCGTCGGCTCCCACCCCTTGGTCCTACGAGGCTGGGAACCCCCGGCGACGGTCTACGGCCGGGGCCACCGGGGCGTGGACTTGGCGACCCCGGCCGGCGCTCCGGTACGAGCGGTAGCGGCGGGCCGGGTGTCCTTCGCGGGCCGGGTGGCGGGAAGAGGGGTGGTCGCGGTCGAACTGACCGGCACGGACTTACGCACGACGTACGAGCCAGTGACCGCGACCGTGAAGAAGGGCGACGAGGTGAAGCCGGGCGAGGTGGTGGGAACCGTGGAACTCACGGGCTCCCACTGTGCAACGTCGTGCGTGCACTGGGGCTTGCTGAGAGGGGAGGTGTATCTGAACCCGCTGGAGCTACTGCCCCCACGGCTGCTGAGCAGGGGCCCATCCCGCTTGCTACCGGTCCTGACAACGCCCTTCTTTTAGGGGCGCGGGAACTGCGCGACCAGCCCCCACCGGGCCCGCAGCCGAAACTCATCCCAGAACCCCCCGCAAAGCCATACTCACCGCAGCCTCAGTAATCACCGAGGGATCCTCCGCGGCCCCCAGCTCAATCCGCCGCACAGCCGCATCAACAACCCCTTGCAACAACATCGCCGCCAGCCGAGGCTCCCCATGCCCCATCTCCCCGAGCGCAGAGACGATCATCGCCACCAACCCCCCATGCGCGGCACGGATCTTCTCCCGAGCCCCCGCATCGAGTTCGCTCGCGGAGATGGCGACGACAGCCCGGTGCCGCCGATCCCCAACCAGGGCAAGCTGCTGCCGCACATACGCCTCGACCTTGCCCTCCGCCGAGTCAGCACGCTGCATCGCCGCCGACACATCCGCCGCCCACACGGGAAAGTCGACCTCGCACAGCTCCTCGACGACAGCCGCCCGCGACCGGAAGTACTCGTACACGGACGACCGCGCGAGCCCCGTCCGCTCGGCCAGGGCCGGGAAGGTCAGCGCCTCCGTCCCACCCTCGGACAGCAGGGAACGAGCCGCGTCCAGCAGGGCGGCTCGCTGCATCGACCGGTGCTCGGCCACGGAGGCCGCTCGAATCCTTGGCACGTCAACCACTCTACGGACGGCGCACCCCGCGCGGGAGTGACCCAGGCCATGCAGGCACGATTCTGCGAGGTCGAGAAGGCCGTACGACTTCCGTTCAACGGCCGAAACTCGCCAGCTTGGCGCGCAGCTGCAACACGGACTTGGTGTGGATCTGGCTGACCCGGCTCTCGGTCACCCCGAGCACGTTGCCGATCTCGGCGAGGGTGAGGCCCTCGTAGTAGTACAGGGTGACGACGGTCTTCTCCCGCTCGGGCAGCGTGTTGATCGCCCGCGCCAGGAACCGCCGCAGCTCCCTGCCCTCGGCCACCTCCACCGGGTTGTCGGCGGCGGTGTCCTCCAGGGTGTCCATCAGGCTCAGCCGGTCGCCGCCCTCGCCGCCGGCGTGCAGCAACTCCTCCAGGGCGACCACGTTCGCCAGCGACAACTGGCTGAAGACGGCGTGGAGTTCCTCCACCGCGATGCCCATCTCGGCGGCCACCTCGCCCTCGCTGGGCGTGCGCCTGAGCCGCGCCTCCAGCGTGGCGTACGCCCGCTCCACGTTCCGCGCCTTCTGCCGTACCGAGCGCGGGATCCAGTCCAGTGCGCGCAGTTCGTCGATCATCGCGCCCCGGATGCGGGTGATCGCGTACGTCTCGAACTTGATCTCCCGCTCGATGTCGAACTTCTCGATCGCGTCGATCAGCCCGAACACCCCCGACGACACGAAGTCCGCCTGTTCCACATTGGGCGGCAGCCCGACGCTCACCCGTCCCGCGACGTACTTCACGAGCGGCGAGTAGTGCAGGATCAGCTGCTCACGCAGCCGCTCGTCGCCCGTCGTCTTGTACGACCGCCACAGCTCGTCGAGCGTCGAGGGAGCGGGCGGCCGGACGCTGCCACCGTCGCGGGCGGCTGGGGGGATCGCCGCCCGGTCGGACCCGGAGGTGTGCTGGGGCATTCGTCGCCTTGTGCCGTTCTGCCGTGAAGTGGGGTTGCCTGGGTGAGCTGTCGGACTGATGTCGAGTTACCGGTCTGTCTGCCGGTCTGTGCCGGAATCCCCGTGAGCGTAGCGTGACTGGAGTGTCGCGGTGTGCGAAGGGCGGGGCTCGGACCGGGCACGGACGCGTTCGACGGGGTGCCGGAACGGGTCACTCCGATCGCTCTGCGTGATCATCGGAATGCGCCAACTGCGGGAATTCCCAAGGGTGTCGGGGTTCCCCCGGACGGCCGAACACACTCGGTCAGCGGCGCCCCCGATCGGGCCGGACCGAGATCATCGCCTGGCGTGTCAACTTCCAGCCGTCGCTGTGTCGTTCGACGTAACCAAGTGCTCGGAGTTCGTACAGTCTCGCGATCGCGTCGTCCTCCGTGGTCTGCGCACCGCGCGCGATCTCCCGTGGCGGTGCGGCCCTGTTGCCGGGCAGTGCGGCGAGGATGCGCCGGGCGGCCGGCTCCAACAGGTCGCGCGGGAGCACCGGTCCGCGTCGGTCCGGTGCCAGTTCGCCGATGCCGCCGACCAGTTCGACGATTTCCGCCGCGTCGGTGACCAGCACCGCGTCCCCGCGCAGGAGTTCGTGCACTCCGGCGGAGAGCGCACTCGTGGCCGGCCCGGGCACCCCTATCGTGTGGCGCCCCAACCGCTGCGCGGCCCGCGCCGTGACGAGGGACCCGCTCCGGTACGCGGCCTCGACGACCACGGTGCCCCTGGTGAGCGCCGCGATCACCCGGTTCCGGAGGATGAACCTGCTCGGCGTCGGATGCTCGCCGGGCGGCAACTCGCCCACCACGAGCCCCTGTTCGGCGATCCTGCGGATCAACTCGGCGTGCCCGCGCGGGTAAGGCCGATCGACGCCGCAGGCAAGCACGGCAACGGTGGCGTCGGTCGCGCCGAGGGCGCCGCGATGGGCGGCACCGTCGACTCCGTAGGCTCCGCCGGACACGACCACCCAGCCGCGTTCGGCCAGTCCGGCGGCGAGGGTGGCCGCCATGTGCGCGCCGTACTCGGTGCACGCGCGGGCGCCGACGACGGCGACCGACTTGAGTGCCAACACCCGCAGGTTGGGATGCCCGCGCACCCACAGTCCGATCGGCCGCGCGTCCCCGAGATCGTCGAGCTGGGCGGGCCACTCGACGTCACCGGGACACACGAACCGGACGCCCGCGTCCTGCGCGGCGGCCAAGTCCCGCCCGGGCTCGACCAGTCCGGCCCGTGCGCACAGCCCGGCCCACCGCTTGTCGGTCACCCCGGTGAGCTGCGGCCCTCCGTTCCCGAGCCGCCGGGCGACCTCCACGGCCCCGAGCTCCCGGATCCACCGGCCGGCGACCTCGTCACCGGGTTCGACGACCCGGGTGAGGAAGACGCGGGCGAGCAGGTCGTCGCCGGCGTCATGGGTCCCGGTCCGGTCATCGGCCCCGGTCGCATCGTCGGCCGCGTCCCGGCCATCGGTCCCAACCCGGCCATCGGCCCAGGTCACGTGGTCGGCCCCGATCGCATCACCGGTCCTGTCCCGGGCATCGACGCGGACGCGGCCATCGACCCCGGTCGTGCCAGTGGTCCCGACCCAGCCATCGGCCCCGCTCAATTCACCGGTCCCGGTCGCGCCATCGGTCCGAGCCCGACCCTTGACCCCGCCCACGTCATCAGCCCCGGCGCGATCAGAACTCCCGGCCCAGCCATCGGCCCCCGTCCCGTCATTGACCCCGCCCACGTCATCGGCCCGGGTCACGTCATCGCCCCGATCGCCATCGGCACGCCTCGCGGTACGCCCGTGCGCAGTTGGAGCGCGAGGGCGACGTCGGTCGCACCAGGTCGGTCGTGGCCGACGAGGTCCGCGACCGTCCAGGCGACGCGCAGCACCCGGTCGAGCCCGCGCGCGGTGAGCGCACCGCGCTCCAGACTGCGCTCGGCCTCGTCCATCGCCCCGCGCTCGGCGTGCCAGCGGCTGCGCAGCTCGCGGCCCGGCACCTCGCTGTTGGTGCGCCAGGGCGTGTCCTCGAGCCGCGCCGCCGCCCGCTCCCTGGCCGCCCGCACCCGGTCCGCGACCGTCGCCGTGGACTCGCCCCGCGAGCCGCGTCCGGTGAGCTGGTCCCGCGTGACGCGGTCCACCTCCACCCGCAGGTCCACCCGGTCGAGCAGCGGCCCGGAGAGCCTGGCCTGGTACCTCCGGATCGACATCGGCGCGCACTCGCACAGGTCGTCGGTCTGCGAGAAACGGCCGCACGGACAGGGGTTGGCCGCGAGCACCATCAGGAACCTCGCCGGGAACCGGACCACGCCCGCACTGCGCGCGATCACCACGTGCCCGGCCTCCAGCGGCTGCCGTAGCGCGTCGAGTGCCTGACCGCTGAACTCCGGCGTCTCATCCAGAAAGAGAACACCTCGATGTGCCAGCGACACCGCCCCGGGCCGCGCGATCCCCTGGCCGCCCCCGACGAGGGCCTGCATCGTGGCCGAGTGGTGCGGGGCGCAGTAGGGAGCGGTGTCGATCAGGGGTTTGCCCGGGGGCAGCAGGCCCGCCACCGAGTGCACCGCCGTGACTTCCAGCGACTCCTGCCGGCCGAGCCGGGGCAGGACCGCGGGCAGCCGCTCCGCGAGCATCGTCTTCCCGGCCCCCGGCGGGCCTTCGAGGAACAGATGATGGCCGCCGGCCGCCGAGACCTCCACCGCTGTCCGTGCCGAGAACTGGCCGACGACATCGGCGAGATCATGCCCCGGGTCGTGCTGGGACGCGCCCACGCTGTGCATCCCCGTGGCAGCCCCCGTACCGGGCATGCGCAGCCCGGCGAGCAGCGGGTCCGGGCGGCCCAGCTCGTCCGGCTCCTCGTCGGGTACGGGTTCGTCGGCGAGTACGGCGATCAGCTGCCGCAGTGTGCGGACGCCCAGCACGGACACCCCGGGCACCAGGGACGCCTCGGCGGCGGCGCACTCCGGCACGACGACCTGTTCGTATCCGGAGTCCGCTGCGGCCAGCACGGCGGGCAGGATGCCCCGGACCGGCCGGACCCGTCCGTCCAGGCCGAGTTCGCCGATCATCACGATGTCGGCGAGCACGCGCGGATCGATCCGCTCGGCCGCGCCGAGCACGGCCGCCGCCACGGCGAGGTCGAACCCGCTGCCGCTCTTCGGCACCGACGCCGGACTCAGTCCCACGGTCAGTTTCTTCTGCGGCCAGGGAGCGCCCGAGTTGACGACCGCGGCCCGCACCCTGTCCTTGCTCTCCGTCAGGCTCTTGTCGGGCAGCCCCACCAGCGTGAACGCCGCGACCCCGGGTTCGAGGTCGGCCTGGACCTCGACCACCACACCTTCGACGCCCACCAGCGCCACCGAACACGTTCGAGCGAACCCCATCTCAGGCCACCCCCCGAGCATGCTCGACCACGGCCGCGCCGCGCCGGGGCACGACGATGCCCACCAGGTCGATACGGACCCCTCCCGGCGGGGCTCCTCCGTGTGTGTGGATCCACCGCTCGGCGAGGCCTCGTAGGCGCTCCGCCTTCTCGGGTGTGACGGCGGCCATCGGGTGCTGGAAGGCGCCCCTCCGCCGGGTCTTGACCTCGCAGACCACCAGGACGTCGCCGTCCCGCGCCACGATGTCGATCTCGCCGGTCCTGCCACCGCGCCAGTTGCGCTCCAGGACCGTCATACCGGCCGCGACCAGCCGTCGTGCGGCCACCGTCTCGCCGTACTTGCCGAGTGCACTGCGTGCGTTCATGTCGGCACCACCTCCGGCACCAACCGTCACGCAGAACGGTCCACCAAGTGGATCTTGGTGGACCGTTCAGTGATTGTGGAAAACTCCGTCACCCACACGGGTGAAAGCCGCCCCACGGGCAGCCACCGTCACCCGCGCCGCCGTCACCCGCCCGGCAGCTCCAGATCGCTCTTGTTCAGCTCCTCGATGTTCACGTCCTTGAACGTGAGCACGCGTACCTGTTTGACGAAGCGAGCCGGTCGATACATGTCCCACACCCAGGCGTCCGCCATGGACACCTCGAAGAACACCTCGCCCTGGACCGAGTGCACCTGCATCTCGTAGTCGTTGGTGAGGTAGAAGCGCCGTTCGGTCTCGATCACATATTTGAACAGACCGACGACATCTCGGTACTCCCGGTAGAGCTTCAGCTCCATCTCGGTCTCGTACTTTTCGAGGTCCTCGGCGCTCATGGCATGTTCCCCTTCACCCGTGCGATCCCACCATTGTGCGCCAGTCCCGTAAGCCCCTAGACGATTTCGGTGTCGAGGGTCACGGGCCCGGCCGGGGGACCTTCGTCGAGCAGCCTGCGGAGCAGCTCGGCGAGTCTGGTCGGATACACCGTCTCATGCGCCCGGTCCAGTTCCCGGTACGTCCACCAACGTGCTCCGGAGACGCTGCGTCGCTCCAGATCGGTGAGGGCCGTGGCGCCGGGCACGCCCTCGGCCGTGGCGGACGTCCTGGCCAGGTAGTACCACTCGTCCTGGTCCCAGCGGCGGCCCGCGAACGGGAAGGAACACGTCCGGGTCCACAGCACCGGGCCGAGTTCGACCTGGGTGATGCCGGTCTCCTCCGCGAGTTCCCGTAGCGCGGCCTCCTCGTGGGTCTCGTCGCCCTCCAGGCCGCCGCCTGGGGTGAACCACCAGTCGTCGCCCGGATCGTCCGGCTCATGGCCGTGGAGCAGCAGGATGCGGTCCTGCGGGTCGAGCAGGACGACCCGGGCGACCTTGCGCAGACCGCCCTCGTACGAGTCGCCGTACGCGCCCTCCTCGGTGGCCTCAGCGGGCACCGGCGGGCTCCGTCCGGGTGCGGGCGCGGCGGCCGGCCGCCAGCTTGGCGATCGGGCCGTAGGCGCCGCCGCCGAGGACGAGGACCGCGCCCGCGACGATCACGGCGAGGATCGCGCCCAGCGGGCCGGGGTGGGAGAGGCTGCCGAGCGGCTCGAAGCCGGTGGGGCGCTCCAGCATGCCCTTCATGGGCCAGACGACGGCGTCCACGCGGGCGCTCACGGCGCTGCTCGCGACGGTGCCGCCGGCCACGTCCGTGAGGTGGGCGCTGGAGTCCAGGGAGCCCTGGCGTTCGTCGCCGAGGAGGAAGAGGCGGCCCTTGGGGACCTTCACCGCGGGGATCGTCTTGTCCTCGACCGCGCCGCCCTTGAGGTAGTCCTCGGCGATCTGCTTGCCGTTGACGACCAGCTTGCCGTTCGTGCAGCAGGAGACGGTGTCGCCGCCGACGGCGACCACGCGCTTGACCACGGGCGCGTTCGTCACCCAGGTCTTGTCGGTGAAGACCACGACGTCGCCGCGGTGCACCTCGTCGCCGTCGACCCGCTGGGCCAGCACCCGGTCGCCCGCGTCGATCGTCGGCGTCATCGAACTGGTCGGCACCGTGTACGGCCGGTAGACGACCGCTCCCCAGCCGAATCCTCCGAGGAACAGCACAAGGCCCAGCGCGACGGCCAGTCCGGACAGTCTCTGTCCGGTCCGGCTGCCCACCGGGCCCTTGCCTGTGCCACCGCCGGTACGCGGGGCCGTACGTGTTGCGCTCTCGCCACCCATGGGTCCGCACCCTACCCGGCGGTACCGAGGGTGGTCAGCCCTTCCTCCGGGACCAGGGTCACAAGCTCTACAAGGCCTTTACTCGTCCTTGCCCGACCGCTTGCGGCGCCACAGGACCAGCGGCAGGACACCGACGAGGGCGAGGCCCTGCGGTGCGGCCGTCAGGAGGCGGGAGGCCGAGGCCTGGGTGTTGATGCCCGCCTGGTCGAAGGTGTCCGGGATCGGCAGCGTGCCCCAGCGGTTGATGGGCCAGGCCTTGACGATCGCGCGGCCGACGACGTCCTTCACCGGGACCATGCCGTGGTGCTTGTCGGACTGGTTGTAGCGCGAGTCCCGCGAGTTCTGCCGGTGGTCACCCATCACCCAGATGTCGCCCTTGGGGACCTTGACGGTGAACTGGCCGCCCTGGTCGTCGTTGGTGCACGGGGTGTTCCCGGGGTAGACGTACGGCTCGTTCAGCGCCTTGCCGTTGACCGTCAGCGGGCCGGTGCCGCTGCAGGAGATGGTGTCGCCGCCGACGCCGATGACCCGCTTGATGAGGTCCTTCTCCTGGGCGGACGGCATCAGACCGATCCAGCTGAGCACCGTCTGAAGGGCGTTGGGGTCGGCCGCGGGCTCGCCCGCCAGCCAGTCGTCCGGGTCGTGGAAGACGACGACCTCGCCGCGCTCGGGCTCGGAGCCGAACCACGGGGTGAGCTTGTCGACCAGGACGCGGTCACCCTGCTGGAGGGTGTTCTGCATCGAGTCGGAGGGGATCGAGAACGCCTGCACCAGGAACGTCTTGATCAGCAGCGCGAGGACGAGCGCGATGACGACCAGGATCGGCAGCTCCTTCCAGAAGGAGCGCGGCTTCCTGGGCTGGGCGGGCGGATCACCCGGCCCCCGTTCCTCGGTGCGGGTCGCGTCGCCCGGCGCCGTACCGTCCTCGTCCGCTCCGGAGTCACTCCCGGAGGTCACGGCGCTGTCCGCGGCCGGGACGGGCGCTTCCACGGGACGTCCGTGGTGCTCCTCGCCATCGTGTCCGGACCGTGCGCCAACCGCCACATCCCCCACGCCAACTCCTTACTCTGTGCCGCCGCCTGCCCCATCCTCGGCGCAGGCCCACCACTCCCATAACGAGCGGGAGTTCCGCAGGGCTCGGGAGTTGGACCGATCCGTTCGGATCGACCGGGGCAACCCTATGCGACAGTTCGGGAGCAGCGGTCGTCCCCGACACGGAGTTGGAAACCGATGCGAAGGTTTTAGGTTCGTTCAGGCTGGTCCAGTGCCCCATGGGCCAGGCGATCACCTTGGCCCGCCCCACCACCGAACTGAGCGCGACCGTGCCTCCGTAGCTGGTGTTCTGGTGGGCGCGGGAGTCCGCCGAGTTGCCGCGGTGGTCGCCCATCACCCACAACCGCCCCTTGGGGACGGTGATGTCGAACTTCGTTTCGGACGGGGCGTTCCCTGGATACAGGTAGTCGCCCTCGGTCAGGGGGACGCCGTTGACGGTCACCCGCCCTTGCGCGTCACAGCACTTGACGTGGTCGCCGCCGACGCCGATGACCCGCTTGATGAGGTCCTTCTCGTTGTCGGACGGCAGCAGGCCGATGAACTGGAGGCCTTCCTTGACCTGCTTGACCACGACCGGGTCGTTCTTCTTGGTGGTCTGTTCGTCCGCGAGCCAGCCGCCCGGGTCGTGGAAGACGACGACGTCGCCACGCTTGGGCTCGGAGCCGAACCACGGGGTGAACTTGTCGACCAGGACGCGGTCGCCGATCCGGATCGTCTGCTCCATGGAGCCCGACGGGATCACGAACGCCTGGAGGAGGAAGGTCTTCAGGACGAGGGCTATGAGGACCGCGACACCGACCAGGAGGGGTATCTCCCGGACCGCGGAGCGCCGTCGGCGCCGCTTGACCTTGCGCTGGAGCTTGCGCCGCTCGGCCCGGCTGCGGCCGGCACCCCCGGCCGGGGCCAGCGCGCCCGCGCGCCGGAAGCCGGTCGGCAGCAGGTTCTCGTTCCCGAAGGAGCCGCCCGGCGGCGTCGCGCCGCGGGGCCTGCCGCGGTTACCCATGGACACCGTCCGCGGCGGGTACGCGCGCGTAGGCACCGGGTCGGACGAGGTGGGTCCAGTGCCCGGCGGGCCAGACGATCCAGTCGGCCCGGCCGATGACGTCACCAACGGGAATCATGCCTCCGCCCGGGTCACCCAGGTGGTCCCGGGAGTCACTTGAGTCGCCGCGGTGGTCACCGAGGACGAACAGCGTGCCGTCGGGCACGACCACGTCGAAAGCCACGGAGGACGGAGCGTCCCCGGGGTACAGGAACGCCGTCTCGTCGACCGACCGCCCGTTCACCTCGAGCCTCCCCTTCTCGTCGCAGCAGACCACGTGGTCTCCCCCCACACCCACAACGCGCTTGATGTAGTCGGCGTCCCCGAAATAGCCGGTTCCGTCGAACACGACGACGTCGCCGCGCCGCGGATGAGCACCAAAACGGTACGCCAACTTATTTACGAGAACGCGGTCGCCGATCCTCAATCCGGATTCCATGGATCCGCTGGGAATTTGGAATGGCTGTAGCAAGAAGGTGTTGAGCAGCAGCAGAAACACCAGACAGACCAGGGCAGTCAGGGTGATCCGGCCGCCGGGCAGCCACTCGGCGACCCGCGACACCAACGCGAAACGCGACCGGTCCTCCGGCCCTCCGGTGTCCGAGGAGTCCTCGGAGTCGGAAGGGCGGGAGGAGCGGTCGCGCTCCGTGTGCTGTGCTTCGGTGTCCATCGGAGCCAGATGTTATCCGGCCCCGGTATGAACCCCGTATCAAGCTCAGTTGTCGCGCTTCTCCTTGATCTTCGCGGCCTTGCCGCGCAGGTCACGGAGGTAGTACAGCTTCGCGCGACGGACGTCACCACGGGTCACGAGCTCGATCTTCTCGACGATCGGGGTGTGCACCGGGAAGGTGCGCTCGACGCCGACGGAGAACGAGACCTTGCGGACCGTGAAGGTCTCGCGGACACCGGCGCCCTGGCGACGGATGACTACGCCCTTGAACTGCTGCACACGGGAGCGGTTGCCCTCGATGACGCGGACGTGGACGTTGACGGTGTCACCCGGGCGGAAGGCCGGGATGTCGGTGCGCAGCGAGGCGCCGTCGACGATGTCGAGCAGGTGGGACATTTCGTCTGCTTTCTTCATCGATGCCACAGGTCACCGACGGGAGATAGATGTGGAGAAGGATGCTGTCCGTGTCGGGGCGGGCGTCATGTCCCCCTGTGGCAGGGGCGCACGCCGGACGACGCACAACAGCGACCTATTCTTCCACGCCGTCCGGCCTGCGCCAAAATCGGCCGTAGGGCTCCCCCGCCGGGTCCGGTGACCAGCCCAGGATCGAGAGCATCTCGCGGTCCTTCTTGTCGAAGGCCTTGGGCTCGCAGCGCTCGATCAGGTCCGGGCGGTGGGCTGCCGTGCGCTTGAGCGCCTCGTCGCGCCGCCAGCGGGCGATCTTGCCGTGGTGGCCGCTGAGCAGCACGTCCGGGATCTCCCGGCCGCGCCACTGGGGCGGCTTGGTGTAGATCGGCCCCTCCAGGAGGTTGGCCATGGCGCCGGGCGCGAAGGAGTCGTCGCGGTGGGACTCGGCGTTGCCCAGGACACCCGGCAGCAGCCGTGCCACGGCCTCCGTGACGACCAGGACGGCCGCCTCCCCGCCGGCGAGCACGTAGTCGCCGATGGACACCTCGTAGACGGGCATCCGGGTCGCGTACTCGTCGATGACCCGCCGGTCGATGCCCTCGTAGCGGGCGGGCGTGAAGACCAGCCAGGGCCGCTCGGAGAGTTCCACGGCGAGTTCCTGGGTGAAGGGCCGGCCGCTGGGCGTGGGCACGATGAGCGCGGGCGCGCCGGAGCCCGTCTCGTAGCCGTCGGCCAGGACGGAGTCCAGGGCCGCACCCCAGGGCTCGGTCTTCATGACCATGCCGGGGCCGCCGCCGTAGGGGGTGTCGTCGACCGTGTTGTGGCGGTCGTACGTCCAGGAGCGCAGATCATGCACGTGCACATTCAGCTGTCCACGCGCGCGTGCCTTGCCCACGAGGGAGACGTTCAGCGGTTCGAGGTACTCGGGGAAGATCGTGACGACGTCGAGCCTCATGCGCCGGCGTCCTCGGAAGAGCCGTCCTTGGAGGACACGATCTCCGCCTGGTCGTCGATCAGCCCGGGCGGCGGGTCGATGACCGCGCGCTGCTCCTCCAGGTCGATCTCGACGACGATCGACTCGACGAACGGGATCATCACCTCGCTGCCGTCGGGACGCTCGACGATGAAGAGGTCCTGGGAGGGCAGGTGCGAGATCTCGGTGATCCGGCCGATCTCCTCGCCGTCCTTGGTGACGACGTCGAGGTCCATCAGCTGGTGGTCGTAGTACTCGTCCTCCTCCTCGGGCAGCTCCTCGGGATCGACCTCGGCGATCAGGAGGGTGTTGCGCAGGGCCTCGGCGCCGGTGCGGTCGCGTACGCCCTCGAAGCGCAGGATGAGGCGGCCGCTGTGGACGCGGCCCGTCTCGATGGTGAGCGGTCCCGTCGGGGCGGGGTCCGTGAACAGGACGGCACCGGGCGCGAGCCTGAGTTCGGGCTCGTCGGTGCGTACCTCGACGGTGACCTCGCCCTTGATGCCGTGGGCACGGCCGATGCGAGCGACTACCAGCTGCACTGTGCTTGATCTCCTGTCATACAACTCACCTGTCACACACCTCCGGCGACCGGCGGTACGACGACGGGCCGGGGACGGCCAGTGGCCCTCCCCGGCCCGAGCCGGTTGCGCTGAACGTCAGCGGACGTGGTCCACGTCGACAAGGTCGACGCGGACACCTCGGCCGCCGATGGCACCCACGACGGTGCGCAGAGCGCGAGCGGTGCGGCCGTTGCGACCGATCACCTTGCCGAGGTCGTCGGGGTGCACCCGGACCTCCAGCACGCGCCCACGACGCAGGTCGCGCGAGGCGACCTGCACATCGTCAGGGTTGTCGACGATGCCCTTCACGAGGTGCTCGAGAGCCTCCTCGAGCATGCTCAGGCCTCGGTCGACTCGGACTCGGCCGCAGCCTCGTCCTTCTTGTCAGCCTTCTTCTTCTGGGTGATCGCCTCACCCTTGCTCGCGTCGTCGCCACCGAGGGCGTCGAACACGGGACGCGCGGCCTTCGGCGCGGCCACGAGCAGCGGAGCCGGGGCCGGCAGGCCCTTGAACTTCTGCCAGTCGCCGGTGAGCTTCAGGATGGCGAGCACGGGCTCGGTCGGCTGCGCGCCGACACTCAGCCAGTACTGCGCGCGGTCGGTGTCGACCTCGATGCGCGAGGGGTTCTGCACCGGGTGGTACAGACCGATCTCCTCGATGGCCCGGCCATCACGGCGGGTACGGGAGTCGGCGACGACGATGCGGTAGTGAGGCGAACGGATCTTGCCCAGACGCTTCAGCTTGATCTTGACTGCCACGGGAGTGGGTTCTCCTGGTTTTGACGTGATTGGGCACGGCGAGATGGCCGCGTGGGGTTGCGGTACCCGAGTGCCCGATGGACGCGTCAGCCGGAGGCGAGAGGGTTCCTGTGCGGCTGTCGAGTACAGCTAGCCATTGTGCCACACCCTGGCGGTCGGCCCGACCGGGGAGCATGCCCCCGCCTGCCCCCGCCCATGCGGAAGCGACACCCGGCGCCGGGAGGTGACCGGCGCGGGTGTGCGCAACCCGACCTGCGGGATGCGGCTGCCACGAGCAGCCGCATCCTCAGGCCGCGCCCACGACCTCCGGGATGCGGAAGGGCTTGCCGCAGCCCCCGCACACGATCGGCGCCTGGGCCAGCACCGACGGGACGACCCGTACGTTACGACCGCAGTCGCAGACCGCCTTGACGCGGACGCCGCCACCGGACGAGCCGTGACGGGCGGCCGGGCCGCGGAAGGTACGGGAGGTGTCGGCCGAGGTGGCGACGGTGTGGGCCTTGAGCGCGCGCTGGAGGCGCTCGATCGTCGGCCGGTAGCGCCGCTTGGCCTCGGGGTTGAGCTGGACCAGCGAGAAACCGCTGCTGGGATGCGGTTCGTCGGGGTGGTCCAGGCCCAGCTCCTCGGCGATCGCGAGGAATCTGCGGTTGTGGTAGCGGCCGGCACGGGACGTGTCACGCACGCCACGCGAAGCGGCGATGCCATGGACTGCCTCATGCAGCAGTCGCTCGAAGGAGAGCTCGTGTCCGCAGGCGGACGACGACTCTCCGATCAGGGACTCGGGCGCGGCCAGATCGGGCAGCTCGGGGTGGTACCGCTGAATGTCGGCCCACGCCTCTGCCAGCTCTGCGGCGAGAACAGGTGGTGTCTGTGTCGTGCTCACGTAATGACAACGAGCCGGAGTGCCCCTGTGTTCCGATTCCGGGGCATCCCAAATAATTTGCACGTACCCGTCAGTTGCCGCTGATGCGTCCGGAGGAGGGCGGGTGCGCTGATCTGCGGAGAAGCCTCACAGCTCAGCACAAGGTGGTGCGTAGGCCCACGTACGACCCGGCGCGTAGACGCTGTCCGCGCGCCGGGTGAGCTGATGTCCGCCGATGCGCAAGGGGCGTTTCGGTCGCTCTCCCGCCGGAGCCCGTCGCTTCAGTAGGCGCGCGCGACGACCGCGACGTTACCGGGCGCCTTGTCGTCGTCCGGCACCGACCCGTCCTCGGCGACCAGACACCGTACGGTCACCGCGTGCTCGGTCAGCTCGGCCTCGCCTT
This sequence comes from Streptomyces colwelliae, assembly GCF_048158785.1. Classification (NCBI taxonomy): domain Bacteria; kingdom Bacillati; phylum Actinomycetota; class Actinomycetes; order Kitasatosporales; family Streptomycetaceae; genus Streptomyces; species Streptomyces colwelliae. The sequence goes on from NZ_JBLTJC010000022.1 coordinate 27,945, forward strand.
CTTCGCCGAGGGTCGCCCACGGGATGCGCGCCCAGCCGCCCGCGGTGGCGGCCTCGACGGCCTCCGCGATCGTCGACACCTCGGAGGTCCGGGACTCGCGCCGCTCACGCGACTGCCTCAGCAGCAGCGCCTGATCCTCCTCCAGGACTACCGGAAGCAGCTCTACGAGGGAGTCGATCGCCACCGGCTCCTTGCCGCCCGGGATGCGGCGGGCCAGCATCGCCGTGCCGTTCTCCAGGTCACGGGGTCCGACCTCGATCCGTACGGGTACGCCCTTCAGCTCCCAGTCGACGGCCCGGCGCCCGAAGGGGATGTCCGTGCGGTCGTCGACGCGGACGCGCACACCCGCCGCCTTCAGCCGGGCCCCGATCTCGCGGACCTTGGCCAGAACCGCCTCGTCGCCCTTGATCGCGAGGACGACGACCTGGATGTGCGCCAGCCGCGGCGGCACCCGGAGTCCGTCGTCGTCGCCGTGCATCATCACCAGGGCGCCGATCATGCGCGTGGTGGAGCCCCAGGAGGTCTGCCAGACCAGTTCCTGCTTGCCTTCCTTGGACAGGTACTGCGTGTTGAAGGCCTTCGCGAAGTTCTGGCCCAGCTCGTGACTGGTCGCCATCTGCAGCGCCTTGCCGTCGCCCATCATCCCTTCCAGGGTGAGGGTGTTGATCGCGCCCGCGAACCGTTCCTTGACCGTCTTGCGGCCCGGTACGACGTCCATCGCGAGGACGTTGACCATGAAGTCCTCGTACACCTGGCGATGGATGTGCGCGGCGAAGTCGCGCGCCTCCTCGTAGGTCGCGTGCGCCGTGTGGCCCTCCTGCCAGAGAAACTCGCTCGTGCGGAGGAAGAGCCGGGGACGCAGCTCCCAACGGACCACGTTCGCCCACTGGTTGATCAGCAGGGGCAGGTCGCGGTAGCTCTGCACCCACTTCGAGAAGTACTCGTTGATGATCATCTCGGAGGTGGGCCGGACGACCGCGGGCTCCTCCAGCTCCTTGCCGCCGCCGTGCGTGACCACCGCCAGCTCGGGCGCGAAGCCCTCGACGTGGTCCGCCTCGCGGGCAAGATAGGACTGCGGGATCAGCAGCGGGAAGTACGCGTTCTCGGTGCCCGTCTCCTTGATGCGGGCGTCCATCTCGGCCTGCATCCGCTCCCAGATGCCGTACCCGTACGGTCGGATGACCATGGAGCCGCGCACCGGGCCGTTGTCGGCCAGCTCGGCCTTGCTGATCAGATCCTGGTACCAGCGGGGGAAATCGTCCGCCCGCGGCGTGAGTACGGGTGCCTTTGCCATGGCGAGATCGTACGGGGCCGCGTTGCCGTCATGTGAATTCTTTTCACTCCCACAGGGAAGCCACAAGCCGGAACCCACAACCCCTGGACGCCGTCGCGAGTGCGGAGTTTGCTGGCATACGGGGGAAGTGCGGGCGCACATCACGGGGGCCTCGGAAACAGGCACGGCCACAACTCTCGGCGGATTGGGGCGCTTTCCATGACACCTACGCTCGTGCGGCACTACCTGCCTCATGCGGGGCCAGTGCCCCGCGTGGACCTGGATGCACGCGCGCGTGACTGGTCCGAGATCCAGGAGCGGATGCTGGTGCCGCTCTACGAGGCGGTCTACGAGCGACTGGAAGTGGGATCCGGCACCCGGCTGCTCGGCCTCGGCTGCGGTTCCGGGCTCGCCCTGCTGATGGCGGCCTCCAGAGGCGCGACGGTCACCGGTGTCGAGCGCTCCTCCCCCGAACGGCTGGCTCTCGCCCGCGAGCGACTGCTGCCGGCCGCCTGGTCCCCACGCGCGCGTGCGCACACCCGGCTCGTCCACGGCTCCCCCAGGGACGCGGCCGCCGCGGAGACGCCCGCGTACACCCTGGTGACCGCCTTCGAGCCCATCGGGTGTCTCGCGGGCGACTCGGAGGGGCTCGGCGACTCGCTCGCCGCCGCGACACCGCTCGCCGCGCGCGGGACGCCCGTGGTGCTGGCGGGCTGGGGTCCTCCGGAGCGCTGCGCGACCGCGTCCGTCCTGCGGGTGGCCGCCAGGCTGGCGGACCCGCTGCGCGGCACGGGCAGCCCGCGCCCGGTCCTGCGCGACGACCTGGAGGAGGTCGCCCACCGCGCGGGCCTCAGGCCGGACGGCTCGGGCCGGGTCGCCTGCCCCTTCGGGTACGCCGACGTCGAGAGTGCCGTACGGGGGCTGCTGTCGACGGGGCTCTTCGACGCGGCGATCGTCGCGACCGACCAGGCGCAGGTGGAAAAGGAGTTGGGGGAGGCTTTGCATCCGTATCGTCGGCAGGACGGCACGGTGTGGATGCCGAACGTCTTCCGGTATCTGATCGCGCGTACGACCTGAGGACGACTCATCGCACGTACGACCTAGGGATGATTACGGCTCTTCCTTGAAGAGGCGCGTGACGCCCGCGATGCGGTACGCGTCCGTCTCCTCCAGGGTCTCGTTCTCCAGGAGGGCCGCCGCGAGCGCGTCCAACTGGTCGCGGTGGTCGCCGAGTTTGCGGATGGCCTCGTCGTAGCACTCGTCGACGATACGGCGCATCTCGTCGTCGATCACGTCCAGGGTCTGCGGTGCGGCGGCGAGGCCGTAGGCCTGCTGGGCGTCGCTGGGGAGGGCGGAGAGGCGGCCGACGCGCTCGCTCATGCCCCAGCGGGCGACCATCCCGCGCGCGATGTTGGTGACCTGTTCGAGGTCGTTCTCCGCGCCGGTGGTGATCACCCCGTAGACGACCTGTTCCGCGGCCATGCCGCCGAGGGCGCCGATGATGCGGCCGCGCAGGTACTCCTCGGTGTACGCGTACCTGTCGGCGTCCGGCGTCGAGAGCGTGACGCCGAGGGCCCTCCCGCGCGGGACGATGGTGATCTTGCGGACCGGGTCGGCGCCGGGCTGGAGCATGCCCAGGAGGGCGTGGCCGCTCTCGTGGTAGGCGGTGCGGCGGCGTTCCTCCTCGGGCATCACCAGCGGGCGTTCGGCGCCCAGTTGGACCTTCTCCAGGGCTTCCGAGAGGTCGGTCTGGGTGACCTGGTCCTGCTTGCGCTTGACCGCGAGGAGGGCGGCCTCGTTGGCGAGGTTGGCGAGTTCGGCACCGGTCATGCCCGGGGTCGTCCGGGCGACCTGGGCGAGGTTCACGTCCTTCGCGAGCGGGATCTCGCGGGTGTGGATCTCCAGGATCGCCTCGCGGCCGCCCCGGTCGGGCGGTGAGACCACGACCACCCGGTCGAAGCGGCCGGGCCGGGTCAGCGCCGGGTCCAGGACGTCGGCGCGGTTGGTCGCGGCGATCACGATGACGCCCTCGGAGCCGGAGAAGCCGTCCATCTCGGTGAGGATCTGGTTCAGGGTCTGCTCGCGCTCGTCGTGACCGCCCATCCCCGAACCGCCGCCGCGGGCCCGGCCGATGGTGTCGATCTCGTCGATGAAGATGATCGAGGGGGCCACCTTGCGGGCCTCCGCGAACAGTTCACGCACGCGTGAGGCACCGACACCGACGATCATCTCGATGAACTCGGAGGCCGACGCCGAGAAGAACGGCACCCCGGCCTCCCCCGCGACCGCCCGCGCGAGCAGCGTCTTTCCGGTGCCGGGCGGACCCGCGAGCAGCACGCCCCGGGGCATCTTGGCGCCCATCTTGCGGTACGCGTCGGGGTTCTTGAGGAAGTCGACGACGTCGTTCAGCTCGCCCTCGACCTCGTCGATGCCGGCGACGTCCTCGAAGGTCGTGCGCTGCTTGCCCGGCTCCAGCTCGACCGGCTTGGGCGGGGCCTTGCGGCCGAGCATGCCGCCCGCGCCGCCGAGCCCCGAGCTCATCCGCCGCGCGATGAAGAGCCACAGGACCACCAGGAGCACCATCGGGGCCAGCGAGATCAGCAGATTGGCCAGAAAGCTCCGGTGCTGGACGACGGGTTCCGCCGTGACGGTGACGTTGTGCTTGGTCAGGTCCTCCCAGAGCTGGTCGTCCGCGAAGGTCGGCCGCTCGGTGTCGAACTTGGTGTATTTGCCGTCGCCGTCCGGCTTGTCCTGGCTCTTCTTGAGCTGGCCCTGGATCGCGTTGCCCTTGGCGTAGATCTTGGTGACGTTGCCCGCGTCGACCTGCTTGCTGAACTCCGTGTACGAGATGGTCGGTTCGTCGCCCTCGTTGAAGAACGACAGGATCAGGTTGGCGACCAGGTACACGACCAGCGCGGTGAGGATCAGGCTCCACCAGCCGCCGCGCATCTTCTTCCCGCCCGGCGACGGCTTCGGGGGCTCGTCGGGGGTGCCCTCGGTACGCCAGGGCTGGTCGGGAGACTTGCGCGGCGGCGCGGGGTTGGTCATATCGGCAAGTTACGACACGGGCCAGGCGTCGGCACGCCCAGCATGCGCCGAGGGCGCCCTTCCGGAGAAGGGCGCCCTCGGCGACGTAGAAGACGGGCTGTCAGCTCATGAACCCTCTGAGGCTCAGCCCATGAACCTTCTGGGGCTCAGCAGCTGCTCAGCCCATGAACTTCTTGAACTCGTCCGGCAGCTCGAAGTCCTGGCCGCCCTGCTCGGGCAGTCCGAACGCGTTGCCGCCCTGGGCGGCGCCGGCCTCGCGGCGCTTGGCCTCTTCCAGCTCCTGCTGCTTGCGCTTCATCGGGTTGCCGGAGCGCTGCTTGCCCTTGGCCTGCTTGGGCTGCTTCTTGGTGCGGCCGGGGCCGCCACCCATGCCCGGCATCCCGGGCATGCCGGGCATCCCGCCGCCCTGTGCCATGCGGGACATCATCTTGCGGGCCTCGAAGAACCGCTCGACCAGGCCCTTCACGGCGCTGACCTCGACGCCGGAACCCTTGGCGATACGGGCGCGGCGCGAGCCGTTGATGATGGTCGGCTCGGCGCGCTCGCCCGGGGTCATCGACTTGATGATCGCGGCCGTGCGGTCGACGTCCCGCTCGTCCAGGTTGTTGATCTGGTCCTTGATCTGGCCCATGCCGGGGAGCATGCCGAGCAGCTTGCTGATGCTGCCCATCTTCCTGACCTGTTCCATCTGGGACAGGAAGTCGTCGAGGGTGAAGTCCTGGCCCTTCTTGGACGCCAGCTTGGAGGCCATCTTCTCGGCCTCTTCTTGGCTGAACGTCTTCTCCGCCTGCTCGATCAGGGTGAGCAGGTCACCCATGTCGAGGATGCGGGAGGCCATCCGGTCCGGGTGGAACGCGTCGAAGTCGTCGAGCTTCTCGCCGTTCGACGCGAACATGATCGGCTTGCCGGTGACCGAGGCGATCGACAGGGCCGCACCACCGCGGGCGTCACCGTCGAGCTTGGAGAGGACCACGCCGTCGAAGCCGACGCCGTCGCGGAAGGACTCGGCGGTGTTGACCGCGTCCTGGCCGATCATCGCGTCGACGACGAACAGGATCTCGTCCGGCGAGACCGCGTCACGGATGTCAGCGGCCTGCTGCATCAGCTCCTGGTCGATGCCGAGACGCCCCGCGGTGTCCACGATCACGATGTCGTGGACCTTGGACTTCGCGAACTCGATGGAGTCCTTGGCGACCTTGACCGGGTCCCCGACACCGTTGCCCGGCTCGGGCGCGTAGACCGCGACGCCGGCGCGCTCGGCGACCACGCTCAGCTGGTTCACCGCGTTCGGGCGCTGGAGGTCGGCGGCGACGAGCAGCGGCGAGTGCCCCTGGTCCTTGAGCCACTTGCCGAGCTTGCCCGCGAGGGTCGTCTTACCGGCGCCCTGGAGACCCGCGAGCATGATCACGGTGGGCGGGTTCTTGGCGAAGCGCAGGCGCCGGGTCTCGCCGCCGAGGATCGTGACGAGTTCGTCGTTGACGATCTTCAGGACCTGCTGGGCCGGGTTCAGCGCCTTGTTGACGTCGGCGCCGAGGGCACGGTCCTTGACGTTCTTGATGAACGTCCGCACGACCGGCAGCGCCACGTCCGCTTCGAGGAGGGCGATCCGGATCTCGCGCGCGGTGGCGTCGATGTCCGCCTCGCTCAGACGCCCCTTGCCACGCAAATTCTTGAAGGTCGCTGAGAGGCGGTCGGAGAGAGTATCGAACACGGCGGCGTCGGTCCTCGGAGTCGGGGGCAGTGTGAGCGTCTTCCAGGGTATCCGGCCGCGCAAGCGAATCGTCCCCGCCCGCGGGGTCGGAAAGCCGGGACGGGCTCACGCCCGCAGCGTCTCCTCCAGTTTCCGCGCGATCGCCGTGGCCTCCTCGCCCGGCAGTGGCATGCCCTCCCCGCCGGTGACGTAGAAGGCGTCCACCGCGTTCGAGCCCAGGGTGCTGACGTGCATGCTCCGCACCCGGACCTTCGCCTCGTCCAGCGCCCGCCCGATGCGGTGCAGCAGTCCCGGGGCGTCATGCGCGCGCACCTCGATGACCGTCGCGTGCCGGGACGCGGCCGGGGCGACCGTCACGCGGGCCGGCGGGGCCACGACACCCCGGCGGCGCGGATACGCGGCGTCGCGTTCGGCGAGGCGGCCCGCGATGTCCAGGGACCCGTCCAGCGCGCGTACGAGATCGGCGCGCAGCCGGGCCGCCTGGGGCAGGGAGCCGTACTCGGCGGCGACCCGCCAGTTCAGCAGGAGGACGGAACCCTCCACACCGTCGGGCAGATCCAGCGCGCGCAGCTCCGCCGTGCGGACCGTCAGGCGGTGCATCGCCAGGACGCCGGCCACCGCGGGGAGTACGCCCGGCTGGTCGGGGACGGCGATCAGGAGTTCCACGCCGAGGGGTTCGGGGTCGCCTGCGGGCTCGTCCTCGGACGGGGGTTCGGTCTGGGCGCGCAGGGCCAGCACCGGGCCGCCGGTCGCAACCGCCTCGATGGCGAGCCGTTCCTGTTCCGCGGTGGCCGCGCCCGCCTCGGGCTCCTCGGGGGCGTCCCCGGAGAGCACGGCGGCGACCCGCTTCACCAGGTCGGTGACGAGGCCGGCCCGCCAGGACGACCAGGCGGCCGGGCCGGTGGCCAGCGCGTCCGCCTCGGTCAGCGCGTGCAGCAGCTCCAGGGTGCTCGTCGTACCGACCGCCTCGGCGACCGAACGGACCGTCGCCGGGTCCTCCAGGTCGCGCCGGGTGGCCGTCTCGATGAGCAGCAGGTGATGGCGTACGAGCGTGGCGAGCACGGCGACTTCCGCGCGGTCGAAGCCGATGCGGGCGGCCACGTCCTTGGCGATGATCTCGCCGGCCACGGAGTGGTCGCCGGGCCAGCCCTTGCCGATGTCGTGCAGCAGCGCGGCGACCAGCAGGAGGTCGGGGCGGCTGACGCGGCGGGCGAACTCGGAGGCGCGGACGGCGGTTTCGATGAGGTGGCGGTCGACGGTCCAGATGTGGACGGCGTTGCGCTGCGGGCGGCAGCGCACCCGCTCCCAGTCGGGGAGGAGCCGGGTGATCAGGCCCTCCGCCTCCAGCGCCTCCCACACGTCGATGGTGGGCTGACCGGAACCGAGCAGCGTCACGAGCTGTTCGCGCGCCTCGGCGGGCCAGGGCGTGGGCAGCGGGCGCACGGTGGCCGCGAGGCGCCGTACGGCGTGCAGGGAGAGCGGGAGACCGGCCTGCGCGGCGGCAGCGGCGGCGCGCAGCGGGAGGACGGGGTCGCGCTCGGGGCGCGCGGCGCGGGCGAGCACCACCTCGCCGTCCTGTTCCACGACGCCTTCGGCCAGCGGGGAGCGCTCGGTGGCGGGTTTCGCGCCCCCGCCGAGCATGGCGCGCAGCCTCGGCCGCACGGCGCGCGACCGCAGCACGCGCCCCACTTCACGCCAGGTGACATCACTGGCGTACGACACGACACGCGCCGCTTCATAGACCTGACGCAGCAGGGTGTCCGCGTCGAGGAGGCCCAGCTCGGCGGCGACCTGGTCCTGCTCCTGGAGCGCGAGCCGGTCGGTCGCGCGCCCGGTGGTGAGGTGCAGGGCGTCGCGCACGTCGAGGAGCCGGCGGCGGGCGTCGGCGAGTCCTTCGCGCGGGGCGTCGGCGAGCCAGGAGGCCGCTACGGCGCGGAGCGCGGTGGCGTCGCGGAGGCCGCCGCGGGCCTCCTTGAGGTCGGGTTCGAGGAGGTACTGCAACTCGCCCTGGCGCTCGGCGCGTTCGGCGCAGAGTTCCTGGAGTTCGGGGAGGCGCTTGGGTGCCTGGTTGCGCCAGTCGGCGAGGACGGCCGTACGCAATCCGGCGGTCAGGCCGAGGTCGCCCGCGATGTGGCGGGCGTCGAGGAGGCCGAGCTGGACCTTGAGGTCCTCGCCGGCGGTCTTGCGGGCCTCGGCGGGCGTACGGACGGAGTGGTCGAGGGCGAGGCCGAGGTCCCAGACCGGGTACCAGATGCGGTCGGCCAGCGCGGCGACCGCGCCGGAGTCGCTGCCGTCGTGCAGGAGGAGCAGGTCGAGGTCGCTGCGCGGGGAGAGCTCGCCGCGGCCGTAGCCGCCGACCGCGACCAGGGAGACGCCCTTGAGGGCTTCGGAGCCGGCGGCGAAGAGGCCGGTCAGCCAGTCGTCGGTGAGTTCGGCGAGGGCGGCACGGCGCGGCGGCCCGGACCGCACCCCCTCAGTGAGGAGGCGCAGCCGGGCCGCCGCGTAGCCGCTGGGTCCGGAGTCCTCTGCATCCTTGCGCACGTCCGTACTCGTCACCCAGCGACTCCTGTTCGTTTCTTTTTAGAGCGCGTCCGGTCCGCGCTCGCCGGTCCTGACCCGGACGGCTGTCTCGACCGGGAGGGACCAGACCTTGCCGTCACCGATCTTGCCGGTGCGGGCGGCCTTGACGATGACGTCGATCAGCTGCTCGGCGTCGTCGTCCTCGGCCAGCACCTCGATGCGGATCTTGGGGACCAGGTCGACCGTGTACTCGGCGCCCCGGTAGACCTCGGTGTGTCCCCGCTGACGACCGTAGCCGCTCGCCTCGGTGACCGTCAGACCGTGGACCCCGAAGGCCTGGAGGGCCTCCTTGATCTCGTCGAGCCGGTGGGGCTTCACGACGGCGGTGATGAGCTTCATGCGTCCACCTTCTTCGTCTCCGTGGCAGAGCTGAGCGAGCCGCCGCTGAGGCCGCCACCGGCGCCGCTGAAGTCGTATGCGGTCTCGGCGTGCTCGGCCTGGTCGATGCCGGAGACCTCTTCGTCCTCGGTGACCCGCATGCCGATGGTCTTGTCGAGGAGGAAGGCGAGGATCGCGGAGACGATCAGGGAGTAGAAGAGGACCGCGAAGACACCGGCGCACTGGATCCAGAACTGGTGCATGCCTCCGCCGTAGAAGAGACCCTCCACGTCGGACTGGCCCTTGCCGCTGGCGAAGAGGCCGATCAGCAGGGAGCCGAGGATACCGCCGACCATGTGGACGCCGACGACGTCGAGGGAGTCGTCGAAGCCGAACTTGTACTTCAGGCCGACGGCGGCGGCGCAGCCGACACCGGCGATGGCGCCGACGGCGATCGCGCCCATCGGGGAGACCGCACCACCGGACGGGGTGATGGCGACCAGACCGGCGACGGCACCCGAGGCCGCGCCCAGCGTGGTGAACGCGCCGTGGCGGATCTTCTCGTAGGCGAGCCAGGCGAGCATGGCGGCGGCGGTGGCGACCTGGGTGTTGACGAACATCAGCGCGCCGACGCCGTCGTCGTTGCCGAGCCACGAACCGGCGTTGAAGCCGAACCAGCCGAACCACAGGAGACCGGCACCGAGCATGACCAGCGGAAGGCTGTGCGGACGCATGGGGTCACGCTTGAAGCCGACGCGCTTGCCGATGACCAGGATGACGCCGAGGGCGCCGGCACCGGCGTTGATGTGGACCGCGGTACCACCGGCGAAGTCGATCACACCGAGCTTGTAGGCCCAGCCGTCGGCGCCCCACACCCAGTGGGCGACCGGGACGTAGACGACCGTGAGCCACAGGGCGACGAAGAGCGCCCAGGCGGAGAACTTGACGCGGTCGGCGATGGCACCGCTTATCAGGGCGGGCGTGATGACGGCGAACATCATCTGGAAGACCATGAACACGAAGATCGGGATGGTGTAACCGTCCCAGAGCTCGGTCAGGCCGACGTTGCTCAGGCCCAGCCAGTCGGAGTTGTAGCCGATGAAGCCGTTACTCGAACCGAAGGCGAGCGAGAAGCCGTAGAGAACCCACAGGATGGTGACGACCCCGATGCTGATGAAACTCATCATCAGCATGTTCAGGGTGCTCTTGACGCGGACCATGCCTCCGTAGAAGAAGGCCAGTCCCGGTGTCATGAGCAGCACCAGGGCAGAACAGATCAGCATGAAGCCTGTGTTCGCGGAGGACAGTTTGGGTGCCTCAGCGGCAAGCGTGATGGCGGCTGATGCCATCGGCGTCTCCTCGTCGGTTGTACGGCCCCGTGCGGGCGAAGCCTGGATGCGGTCCGGTCAAGGCGGGGGGGTCCGGTTATGCGCCATGAGATTGGCGCAGCGCGGTTTCCGTCGACGCCCCTCGATGTTTCGCCGGGGTGACGAAGGCGCCGTGTGTGTTACGCGTCGATGAACCGCCGGATCTCCGGCCGCGCGATCGTTATCGTGGCGCAACCTTTTCCGAGGGCGCGAAACCGGCCGCGGTCGGCCTTCCGGTGACCTGGCGCGCGGGCGCCGGGGCATGGGGTCCAGACCCCTCCGGCGCCCTCCCGCGGCCCGGTCGGGAGTCTCCCGGCGAGGCGGACGATTCCGGCCGCACCACCGACACCACGCACCGCCGCGCGGACGGTCTTTCGAATACGAGTGTTTGACGCGCTCGGACCGCTCGGCGGCCGGAGACAGGACCGGCCGCGGTCGGTCCTCCGATGACCTGGCATGGGGGAGCCGAGTCGGGCGGTTCGGGAGGACCGGCCGCGGCCGGGGATCGGGGTGGTCAGACCGCTTCGGCGGTCTCCGGCAGCTCGATCGCGAGCCGGTCGGTGAGGTCGACGACCACGGCGAGTTCACCGAAGTCGCGGACCGCCGTGTCGACGGTCTTTCGGATACGAGTGTTGACGCGCTCGGAGCGCACCTTCTTGGCGACGGTCATCGCCTCGGTCGCCAGCACCGCGCTCTGCTCGGGTTCCCGCTGCAACAGGTGCACGGTGGCCATGCCGATGAGATTGAGTGCGTACGACCGCTGGTGCACGTCGTCCTTGGCGAAGAGGTCCACCGCCCGCTGCATGACGGGCTCGGCGAGCGAGGCGTAGGCGGGGCTGCGGCCGGCGACGTAGGCGAGGTCGCGATAGGAGTGCGAGTTCTCGCCGTACAGCTCGGCCTCGGAGAAGAAACGGATCCAGTCCGGGTCCGGGTCGTCCCAGTCGTGTACGTCCCCGAAGGTGTCCTCGGCCATCCGGACGGCCCGCTTGCACTTGCCGGGCTGCCCCATGTTGGCGTAGGCGCGGGCCTCCATCGCATACAGCATCGACTGGGTCCGCGGACTCGCGCAGTCCCGGCTGCCGTACTGCGCGAGGTGGATCAGCTCCAGCGCGTCGTCGGGCCGGCCGAGGTGGATCATCTGCCGGCTCATGCTGGACAGGACGTACGACCCGAGCGGCTTGTCGCCCGCCTCCTTGGCGGCGTGCAGGGCGAGGACGAAGTACTTCTGCGCGGTGGGCTGGAGCCCCACGTCGTACGACATCCACCCGGCCAGCTCGGCGAGTTCGGCGGCGACCTTGAACAACTTGCGGTTGGTGGCCTCGGGTTGGGGCTCCTGGAGCAGGTCGGTCACCTCGTGCAGCTGTCCTACGACCGCCTTGCGGCGCAGGCCGCCGCCGCACTGGGCGTCCCACTTGCGGAACATCGCCGTGGTGGACTCCAGCAGCTCCAACTCGGGCCGGGAGAGCCGCCCTTGGTGCCGGGAGGCGCTCGCGGGCTCGGGCTCCGGCTGGTGGGCCGAGGGGCCGGGGACGAGCCAGCGCTGCATGGGCTCGATGAGGGACGGTCCCGCCGACAGGGCCAGCGAGGCCCCGAGGAAGCCGCGCCGCGCCAGCATGAGGTCGCTGCGCGAGAACTCGCTGAGCAGGGCCACCGTCTGCGGGGCCGTCCACGGCAGGTCGACGCCGGACACGGAGGGTGCCTGGCGGGCCGCGCGCAGGCCCAGGTCCTCGACCGAGACGACACAGCCGAAGCGCTCGGAGAACAGCTCCGAGAGGATCCTCGGGATCGGCTCGCGCGGGTTCTCCCCGTCCAGCCAGCGGCGCACCCGCGAGGTGTCCGTCGAGATGTGGTTGGCCCCCAACTGCCGTGCCCTGCGGTTCACTTGACGCGCCAGCTCACCCTTGGACCAGCCGCTGCGCACGAACCACGAGCCGAGCAGCTCATTGGGGCGCTTGTCCGTACTGGCCGCGGTTGTCCCGCTTCCGCCGTTGCCGCCCACTGGAACGCCCCCATCCCTGGAACCACTTGTCGCCGCTGTGCGCCAAGCCCTATCAGAATGCCGGTAAATACAGCTTCCCGTCCCGCACTTGTCACCCTTCGAACGAGATGACGAGTTGCCTCCGGCATACCCACAAGCGCATGTGCCCCGAGGACTTGTGCACTCAAAGTAATCCTACGATCACCCGTCCAGCCACGGCGATCCCGGAAACGCCACCATTCGCCACCCCTTCGAATGAACCTACGGTTGCCCGCGCACGATTCACTTGACATAGGACGGCCCGAGGTGGGCGCAGCGGTGCACGCAGGGGCGCGTGCCGTCGAGCACACCACCCGGGGCACTCCTGGGCGCCGCCTGGACCACGCGACGCAGGGCAGGCGTGAACGCAGAGTGACGACACGCATCCGTCTCGTAACCACCGGTGCGTTGGACCCGTTGGAGGGGGCATGGGCTTCACGATCGGCAGCAGCCGGGGTATCCGCGACATCCGGTCCGGCACGCGCCGCCGCGGCCGCGCGTCGGAGTGCACAGCGGTGGCCGAGTTCACCGGCCTGTGGGGCTGGGACGTGGTCGCGGGCGCGCGGGCCGCGGGAGGCGCGTGCTCCTGCGGCGACACCAAGTGCCCCACGCCGGGCGCGCATCCACTGGCCTTCGCTCCGGAAGTGCGGGCCGGCGCGACACTCGACGAAGTCACCGACGCCTGGGCCGAGTTGCCGGGCGCCGCGATCATGCTGCCGGTGGGCCGCGCGTTCGACGTGATCGAGGTGGCCGAGCCCGCCGGACGCCGCGCGCTGGCCCGCCTGGAGCGGATGGGCCTCCCCCTCGGCCCGGTCGCGGCGACCCCCGACCACCGCGCCCACTTCTTCGTCGCCCCCGGCGCCGCCGCCGAACTCCCCTCCCTCCTCTACCGCATGGGCTGGGACGACCCCACGTCCCTCGACCTACGCGGCCTCGGCCCCGGCACCCACATCACCGCCCCACCCTCCGACCGAGCAGGCCTGGGCCCGGTCCACTGGCTCCGCTCCCCCGCCCTCGACTCGGCGACAAAGCCCCCGGCGGCACGCCTGCTGCTGGGCACGCTGGCGTACGTTGCACACAGGTCGCGCGCATAGGTCGTAAACGACGAAGTGCCCGTCCCCAACGGCGAGTTGGGGCCGGGCACTTCTCTGAACCAGGCTGACTACAGCGGGCTTTAAAGGGGCGCGGGGAACTGCGCGACCAGCCCCCACCGGCCCGCGGGAAAAGGAACCGCGCAACCCAAGGAACGTCAGTCCCCGATAAGGGCGTCAACAAACGCCTCCGCATCGAACGGCGCCAGATCGTCCGCACCCTCTCCAAGGCCAATCAGCTTCACCGGTACACCCAGTTCACGCTGAACGGCGATCACGATGCCGCCCTTGGCCGTACCGTCCAGCTTGGTCAGCACGATGCCGGTGATGTCGACGACCTCGGCGAAGACCCGCGCCTGCACCAGCCCGTTCTGCCCGGTGGTCGCGTCGAGGACGAGCAGGATCTCGTCGAGCGGCGCGTGCTTCTCGACGACCCGCTTGACCTTGCCCAGCTCGTCCATGAGCCCGGTCTTCGTGTGCAACCGCCCGGCCGTGTCGATGAGGACGACGTCGACCCCCATCTCCTTGCCCTCCTTCACCGCGTCGAACGCGACGGAGGCGGGGTCGCCGGCCTCGGGCCCGCGCACGGTGTGGGCACCGACCCGCTCACCCCAGGTCTGCAACTGGTCGGCGGCGGCGGCCCGGAACGTGTCGGCGGCGCCGAGCACGACGGTCCGCCCGTCGGCCACGAGGACGCGGGCGAGCTTGCCGGTGGTGGTGGTCTTGCCGGTGCCGTTGACCCCGACGACCATCACGATGCCGGGCTTGCGGTCCTCGGGCTCGGTCTTCACGGTGCGGTCGACGTCGGTGCCGACCAGCTTGAGCAGCTCCTCGCGCAGCAGGGTGCGCAGCTCCTGCGGGGTGCGGGTGCCGAGCACCTTCACGCGGGCGCGCAGGCCGTCGACCAGTTCCTGGGTGGGGGCCACGCCGACGTCGGCGGTGAGGAGGATGTCCTCGATCTCCTCCCAGGTGTCCTCGTCGAGGTGCTCGCGGGACAGGAGCGTGAGCAGCCCCTTGCCGAGCGCGTTCTGTGAGCGGGAGAGCCGGGAGCGGAGCCGGACGAGCCGTCCGGCGGTCGGCTCGGGAACATCGAGTGCGGCGGGCGGTTCCTCGACGGCGACCGGGACCGAGCCGTCCGGAAGATCCACCTCCTCTATCGTCCGGCGCGCTTCGTCGCGCGGCGTCTCGGCCTCGTCGCCGACGTGCGGCTCGGCCGGCGGGGCGGTGATGTCGGGCACGGAGGTGGGCGGCGGGGGCAGGGGCTTCTTGCGCCGGCTGCCGACGACGAGCCCGCCGAGCGCACCGAGCACGACCACGGCGATGACTACAGCAAGGATGACGGTTTCCATAACCCACCCAGTATCAGCCATGGGTCTCGCCGGGGCCCAGCGCGGGCACGGCCGGGGCGTCGGCGCCGCCGGACCCCATATGCCCCGGGACGCCCGGACGGCCGTAGTCACGGCCATGGCCATCTGATGCACCGTCAGCTACCGTCCCCCACCACACACGAAGGGGGACCTCCCATGCCCGTCTCGGTCGTACGTTTCAACCTCGTCGAACCCGGCGCGACCCCCGCCTCGCTGAGCGCCCGCTACCGGGCCGCCCTGGAGATGGCCGCGTACGCCGACGAGCACGGGATCACCACCGTGCAGACGGAGGAGCACCACGGCGTGGCCAACAACTGGCTGCCGTCGCCCTTCGCCTTCGCGGGCGCCGTGTTCGGCGCGACCCGGCACATCGCGGTGACCGTCTCGGCGGTCATCGGCCCGCTGCACGACCCCCTGCGGCTGGCCGAGGACATCGCCGTACTCGATCTGCTCAGCGGCGGCCGCCTGGTGACCGTGGCCGGGATCGGCTACCGGCCCGAGGAGTACGCCCAGTTCGACGTGGACTGGAAGCGCCGGGGCAGACTCCAGGACGAGCTGCTGGAGACGGTGCTGAAGGCGTGGTCCGGCGAGGAGTTCGAGTACCGCGGCCGTACGGTACGGGTCACTCCGCGCCCCTTCTCCGACCCGCACCCCCTGCTCCTGGTCGGCGGCTCCTCCAAGGCCGCCGCCCGCCGGGCCGCGCGGCTGGGCCTGCCGTTCTTCCCCAGCGCGCACCTGCCCGACCTGGAGGCGTACTACAAGGACCGGCTCGTCGAGTACGGCACCGAGGGCTGGACGATGATGCCGGGCGCCGAGACCCCGCTGCTGCACATCGCCGAGGACCCGGACCGGGCCTGGGCCGAGTACGGGGCGCACTTCCTGCACGAGGCGCGGACGTACGCGTCCTGGCAGTCCGGGGACATCCGCTCGGCGGTGAAGTCGGGGGCGACGACCGTGGCGGAGCTGCGCGCGGAGGGCGTCTACCGCATCCTCACACCGGACGAGTGTGTGGCGCTGGGCCTCGACAACCTCGTACTGCATCCGCTGTCGGGCGGGATGCCGGTGGACGAGGGATGGCGCAGCCTGCGGCTGTTCGCGGAGCGGGTGCTGCCGCGGCTCGGGGAGTGACCCGTGTTCGGAGAGTGACCTTTACCCGCAACCGGTGGACCGGCAGGTCGACCGGTGGTCCACTGCGGTCATGACCTTGGCTGTGGATGTGTTCCTGCGTGACGCGGACGGCCAGTGGAACGTGCTCGACGTTCCGGAGGGGTGCAACGACTCGGCCGGCTTCGAGAACTGGCGCGAGACCGTCTGGGGTTCGGCGCCCGTGCGCTCGCTGGGCTGCACGTACCTTCCCGTGCTGGCCTCCAGCGACCTGTACGTCGAGGCCTCGGACGTACCGGACTTCCTGCGAGAGCTCGCGCTGCTACGGGAGCATCTGGAAGCTGTCGCCGCGGCGGTCGGGGAGCGTACCGACCTCGTGGAGAGCCGCCTGGACAACATCGAGGCCGCCGCTCTCCGGGCCCGGGAGATCGGCGGCGGCGTCCTCATCTGGTGAGTCCACCGGTATACGGCGGAAGGGTTTCGGGGAGGCGGGCGGCGGGGGATGGAGCCCGCCTCCCCGAGCTTACGGGAGGGCCAGGTCAGCCCATGTCCTCCAGCTTCTTGCCCTTCGTCTCCTTCACGAACTTCAGGACGAACGGGATGGAGAGCGCGGCGAAGACCGTGTAGATCACGTAGGTCGCGGAGAGGTTCCAGTCGGCCAGCGACGGGAAGCTCGCGGTGATGGCCCAGTTGGCGATCCACTGCGCGGAGGCGGCGACACCCAGGGCGGCGGCGCGGATCCTGTTCGGGAACATCTCTCCGAGGAAGACCCAGACCACGACACCCCACGAGAGGGCGAAGAAGAGGACGAACACGTGGGCCGCGATCAGCGCGGTCCAGCCCTGCGCGGAGGGCAGCTTGCCGTCGACGAGGTCGAAGGAGAAGGCCCAGGCCTCCAGCGCGAGACCGACGACCATGCCGACCGAGCCGATGAGGGCCAGTGGCTTACGGCCGATGCGGTCCACGAAGATCATGGCGATCACGGTGCCGATGATGTTCACGATCGACGTCGTGAAGGAGTAGAAGAACGACTCCGTGGGGTCGACGCCGACGGACTGCCACAGCGTCGAGGAGTAGTAGAACGCGACGTTGATGCCGACGAGCTGCTGGAAGGCCGAGAGGCCGATGCCGACCCAGACGATCGGCTTGAAGTAGAAGCCGCCACCGCCGAGCAGGTCCTTGAAGGTCGACTTGTGCTCGCTCTTCATCGCGTGCTCGATCTCGGCGACCCGGGCGTCCAGGTCGACCTCGTCGCCCTCGACCTCACGCAGCACCGCGTGGGCGCGGTCCAGCTTGCCCGCGGAGATCAGGAAGCGCGGGGACTCGGGGATCGCGAAGGAGAGCAGGCCGTAGAGGACGGCCGGGATCACCATGACGCCGAGCATGACCTGCCAGGCCTCCAGGCCCATGAGCTTGCCGCGCTGGTCGCCGTCGGCGGCGTTCAGCAGACCCCAGTTGACCAGCTGCGAGATCGCGATGCCGATGACGATCGCGGCCTGCTGGAAGGAGCCGAGCCGGCCGCGGTAGGCGGGCGGGGAGACCTCGGCGATGTAGGCCGGGCCGATGACGGAGGCCATGCCGATGGCGAAGCCGCCGACGATCCGCCAGAAGGCGAGGTCCCACAGCGCGAACGGCAGCGCCGAACCGACGGCGCTGACGGTGAACATCACCGCGGAGATCTGCATACAGCGGATACGGCCGATGCGGTCGGCTATCCGGCCGGCGGTCGCGGCACCGATCGCGCAGCCGATCAGGGCGATCGCGATGACCTGGGCGAGGGCCGCGGAGCCGATGTCGTAGCGGCTGCGGATCGCCTCGACGGCACCGTTGATCACGGAGCTGTCGTAGCCGAAGAGGAAGCCGCCCATCGCGGCCGCCGCCGCGATGAAGATGACGTGCCCGAGATGTTCGGGATGAGCCGACCCGGCTCCTGACTGAGGTGCCTGCGCAGTGCTGGTCACGTGTAACTCCTCGGGCCACCGGCAACGCCGCCGGTGTGGGGGGCGACCCTTCCAGTGGCTCACAGCTTCCAGCCGCCCACCACTTGAAGGTAAGAACAACGTTGCAGAGACTATGCCTTCATGTTTCGAAGTCAACACCCGGTCATGTGTGAATTTGAGGGCACAGCAAGGCGGAGTTGTGTTCAAGAATTGAATGCTTCGAGAAGTGCAGGTAGAGACCGGTGTAGCCACCACGTACCGTCGCCCGACTACCGCAGTCGCTGCGAGATGACCTTCGACACACCGTCGCCCTGCATGGAGACGCCGTACAACGCGTCGGCGACCTCCATCGTGCGCTTCTGGTGGGTGATCACGATCAGCTGCGAGGCCTCCTGAAGCTCCTGCATGATCCGGATCAGCCGCTGGAGGTTGGTGTCGTCGAGCGCCGCCTCGACCTCGTCCATCACATAGAACGGGCTGGGCCGCGCCTTGAAGATCGACACGAGCAGCGCTACGGCGGTCAGTGAGCGCTCCCCGCCGGAGAGCAGGGAGAGCCGCTTGACCTTCTTGCCCGGCGGACGGGCCTCGACGTCGACGCCCGTGGTGAGCATGTTGTCGGGATCGGTCAGGATCAGCCGCCCCTCGCCACCCGGGAACAGCCGGCTGAAGACACCCTCGAACTGGAGGGCCGTGTCCCGGTAGGCCTCGGTGAAGACCTGCTCGACACGCTCGTCGACCTCCTTCACCACTTGAAGCAGGTCGGCGCGGGTCTTCTTCAGGTCCTCCAGCTGCTCACTGAGGAACTTGTGCCGCTCCTCCAGCGCCGCGAACTCCTCCAGCGCGAGCGGGTTCACCTTCCCGAGCTGCTGGTACGCCCGTTCGGCCGACTTGAGCCGCTTCTCCTGCTCGGCACGGTGGAACGTACGGGGCTGGTTGCGCGGATCCTCCGGGTCCTCCGGCAGCACCTCGCCCTCCGCCGCGAGCGAGGGCGGCACGAGCTGGTGCGGGCCGTACTCCTCGACCAGCCCCGCCGGCTCCACCCCCAGCTCCTCCAGCGCCTTGGCCTCCAGCTGCTCGATCCGCATCCGCTTCTCGGCACCGAGCACCTCACCGCGGTGCACCGAGTCGGTCAGCTTGTCGAGCTCGCCCTTGAGGTCGCGCCCCTGGTTGCGGGCGGCGGCCAACTCCTGCTCGCGGCGCGCCTTGGCGGCATCGGCGGCGGTGCGCTCCTCGTCGGCGCGGTGCAGGGACACCTCGACGTGCGCGAGCAACTGCCGCGCCCCGAAGGCGACGGCCTCCGCCACACCGGCCTCGTGCCGCAGCCGCGCGAGCCGCTGCTCGGCCCGCGCCCGTGCGTCGCGCTCCGCTCGGGCTGCACGGTCGAGGGAGTCGGCGCGCCCGGCAAGCCCCTTGACCCGCTCCTCATGCGTACGAACCTGAAGCCGCGCCTCCATCTCGGTCTGCCGGGCATTGGCCCCGTCAGCGGCCAACCGATCCCGCACGGAGGTGTCGGGTTCCTCCTCGACCGGCATCTCCTCGGCGACGGCCAGCCGTTCGGCCAACACTTCGGCTTCTTC
Organism: Streptomyces colwelliae; assembly: GCF_048158785.1. Classification (NCBI taxonomy): domain Bacteria; kingdom Bacillati; phylum Actinomycetota; class Actinomycetes; order Kitasatosporales; family Streptomycetaceae; genus Streptomyces; species Streptomyces colwelliae. The sequence continues at coordinate 47,338 of NZ_JBLTJC010000022.1, forward strand.
TACGGCCTTGTCGAGTGCGTCCTGCGCCCGTGCCGCCGCTGCGGTCGATCTCTCGGCTTCTCCGGCAGCCCCGCGCGCCTGGCCGGCCAGGCGTCCCAACTGCTGGGCCACGGCCGACTTCTCGCGCTCCGCGGCTCGGCGCCGCTCCCCCAACTCCTCGACCAGGGCGGCGCATTCCTTTCGTCGCTCACCTGCCGTCTGCTGTGCGCCGGCCAACTCCTCGCAGCGGACGGCCAGTTCTTCCAGCTCGGCGGCGGCTTCGTCCACTGAGGCCTGGACTTCGAGGAGGCTGGGCGCGCCTGCGGAGCCGCCGTGGGCGAAGTGGGCGCCGAGCAGGTCGCCTTCTGCTGTTACCGCTGTCAACTCGGGCTGCGTGTATACGAGTTGCTCGGCGGCTTCGAGGGTGTCCACGACGACGATGTTGTGGAGGAGGCGGCGGATGGCGGGCATGAGGTCGCTGGGGGCGCGGACGAGATCTGCCGCGAAACGTCGTTGGGCGTCTGCGGGTGCATCGTGGCTGGGCGCGCCGTTCCCCGCGCCCCTTTGGGGCGCCTCAGTGGGCGGAGTCGAATGGTCGGGGGCGTCTGCCAGCAGCAGTGCTGCCCTACCCCCGTCTTGCTTGCGCAGCAGGCGGATCGCGTCCGCCGCCGATGCCGGAGTTGTCACGGCGATTGCGTCCGCCGCCGCGCCGAAGGCCGCCGCAAGGGCTACCTCGTGGCCCGGGGTCACCGTCAACAGCTCCGCCGCTGGACCCAGAACACCGGTGAGCCTGTCCCGTGCGCCCAGCAGTATCCCCGTGCCGTCCTTGCGGCGCAGGCCCAGGGCGAGCGCGTCGCGGCGGGCCTGGGTGGCGGCGCGCTGGCGTTCCGCTGCCGTGGTCGCCTCGCGGGCTGCCGTCAACGCGGCCTCCGCCTCGGCCAGTTGGCGCTTGCCCGTCTCGTGCCGGCCGGAGAGCTCCGCGTCGCCGGCGTCCAGGCCGTCGACCTCGGCCTGGAGTGTCTCGTACTCCTCCTGCGCGGTGACCGCACGCTGCTGGGCCTCGTCGCGGGCGGAGGCCAGGCGGTCGATCTCGGCCTGGGCGGACGCGGCGCGTGAACGGGCCGCGTTGACCTGGCCGTTGAGCCGGGCGAGGCCCTCGCGGCGGTCGGCGATGGAACGGGCCACGTCCTTCAGCCGCCGTTCCTCGGCCGTCAACTCCCGCTCCAGGTCGGAGCGGTGGGCGACCGTGTCCTCCAGGGCGTGCTCGGCCGCCTCCAGAGCCGCTTCGAGCTCGGCCTCCTGCTCGCGGATCCGGGCGGCCTCGCGCTCCATGTCCTCGGGGTCACGACCGCGCCGTTCCTCGGGAGGTGCGGAGGTCGCGCTCTTCACCCGGGCGTCGGCCAGCGAGATCGTGCCGCGCACCCGCTCGGCCAGCTGGGACAGCTCGTACCAGGTCTGCTGGGCGCGCTGGAGGCGCGGCGTGAGCTGCCGTACCTCGTCCTCCAGGAGGCCCTCGCGCTGGAGCGCCTTGCGCAGCTCCAGTTCGGCGGCCTCCTTGCGCCCCTTCAGCGCGGCCTCGTCGGCGATCTCGGTGTTCAGCGCCTGGCGCAGTCGTACGAGATCGTCGGCCAGCAGCCTCAGGCGCGCGTCCCGAAGATCCGCCTGGATGACGGCGGCGCGGCGGGCGACCGCGGCCTGGCGGCCCAGGGGCTTGAGCTGGCGGCGGAGTTCGTCCGTCAGGTCCTGCACGCGCGCGAGGTTGGCCTGCATCGCGTCCAGTTTGCGGAGCGCCTTCTCCTTGCGCTTGCGGTGCTTGAGGACTCCGGCCGCCTCCTCGATGAAGGCGCGACGGCCCATCGGGTCGGCGTGGAGCACGGAGTCGAGCTGGCCCTGGCCGACGATGACGTGCATCTCGCGGCCGATGCCGGAGTCGGAGAGGAGTTCCTGGATGTCGAGGAGGCGACACGTGTCGCCGTTGATCTGGTACTCGCTGCCGCCGTTGCGGAACATGATCCGCGTGATGGTGACCTCGGCGTACTCGATGGGCAGCGCCCCGTCGGAGTTGTCGATGGTCAGGGACACCTCGGCGCGGCCCAGCGGGGGGCGGCCGGTGGTGCCGGCGAAGATGACGTCCTCCATCTTGCCGCCGCGCAGCGACTTGGCGCCCTGTTCGCCCATGACCCAGCTGAGCGCGTCCACGACATTGGACTTGCCCGAGCCGTTCGGACCGACGACGCACGTGATCCCCGGCTCGAACCGGAGCGTGGTCGCCGAGGCGAACGACTTGAACCCCCGCAGGGTCAGGGCCTTGAGGTGCACGCCGCTGGACTCTACCTTCCGCTGCTCGCTGTCTCCATGAACGTCCGGTTCCCCGCGGTTTCGCCCTTGAACGTGCAGGGCACACCAAACGTTAAAGAGGGTGGAGGCAGGCGGGGGAAAGAAAGAAGGGACGCCGAAGCGTCCCTTGCAAACTCTGACAATTTAGCGGTTGATGCAGGCCGCCCAACCACTGCTTGTCATGTGATGCGTCGCAGTGATCAGGTGAGCGCGGGCTCCGCCTGGCGTGCGTCGAGCTCGAGAAGCGAATCGTGAGTTGCGGCAGCCGTCAGCGCGTCGTTCTCGTCCTGGATCCGAACGAGCTCGGATTCCAGGTCCTGGACGCGTTGCTGGAGCCGTCGCATCTCGGCGAGGAGTCGCGGGTCGGAGCCGCCGACGTAACCGAGAAGCGCCTTTGCCATGATGGATGGTCCTCCACACTGAGTGACCGACCGAAGCGGTGTGGGTCGTGAGGGAATCGCACCCGCGATGCTTGACACAATCGAGTGTTGCTCTGCTGTTCTTCCATGCCAAACAGCTAAGGTGCGCGGGGCTTTCAGAGTCTCACCAAAAAGTTTGACGGTCAACACGATCACGCCCCGTATTGGCGGACGACCCGGGGGCGCGCGGCCCTGACCGGGCGGCGCTGCGGCTCCTGCGGGGTCTCGCTGGGTATGGCGATCATCCTTAGGTGCGGAGCCTGCCAGAGCGAGCCGTTCTTGGCAACCACCAGGCAATTTCTGCTGTGGGCAGCTGCCGGTGGCATGTCCCTCCGCTTCCGCCAGGGCCGCTTTACACCGTTTCGCAGTTTGTGCTCAGCGGATCGCGAAGCCGTCGTAGCCGCCGCGGGGTGTGTCCCAGATCTCGGTCACGCCGTCAACGCGCCCGGGCGTGTCGTGCCCCTGGAGCCAGTCGAGGAGTCCTTCGCAGCCCTCGCGCGATCCCTCCGCGACCACTTGCACGCGCCCGTCGCCCAAATTGAGAGCAAAACCACTCAGGCCCCCGATCTCCAGAGCCTTGGCACGGGTAAACCACCGAAAACCCACACCTTGCACACGCCCTCGCACCCAGGCGACCATCCGCACATCCTCGCTCATGGCTGCAACCTAACCGGCCAAAACCTCTCTGGGCACTTGCTCCCCTCGCGCCATGCGGTACCGTCCGCCCCAATGAATCTCATATGAAACTCACTCGATCGAGTGAGCTGGGTCACCGCACGGACGAGTTGACCGCAAGGACGAAAGGCAAGGACATGGGACGCCACCGACGCTCCGCCGCCGGCCGCGCCGCCACGAGCCGCGCCACGGGGGTCACAGAGACGCACGGCTCATACACGAGCGGCTACGACCCGCATGACTCGTACGACTGGAACGACCGCTCCGACCGGAACGACCGCTTCGACTGGAACCCGGCCGACGGCTCGACGATCGGCATGGCGCCCTATCTCCACCCGGAGGGCCCCGCCGAGTTCCACCAGCCCCACCCGAACCACCAGGCCCCCACGGACCACCGGGTCCACGAGGGCCGCGCGCACCACGAGGTCCCGCCGAAGAGCGAAGCCCGGCTGAAGGCCGAGCGCCGTCTGAAGGCCGACTCCCGCCTGAAGAGCGAGGCCTATCTCTTCGCCACCGAGGAGGACTACGCCGTGGTCTTCCCCGAGGCGGCGGGCGCCACCGCCTCCCGGGGCGACGGCTCACGCCCGGGCCGCGGTCGCCGTCGTAAGCGCAAGGGCGTGACGCCGGTCAAGACGGGCCTGCTCGGTGTCTCCGCCGCGGTCGCCATCGGCACCGTGGCGGTCGCCGCGGGCGCGATGCCGGGGCTGGAGAACTACAAGCTCGGCGGTGGCGGCGGCTCGGACAAGGTGCAGGCGGCCGGTTCGCCGTCCAACTCCGCTACCGAGCAGGGCGGTACGTCCGGCAGCGCGGAGTCCCGCGACGACGGCTCGGCCACGAGCCGCGACGCGAACCGCGCGGCCTCCCCGTCGGCGGCTCCGACCAAGTCCGCCACCGCGCCCGCCACCAAGGCCCCGTCGAAGAAGCCGGCGGCCACCCCGACCGAGAAGCCGACCACGACTCCCTCGGCGAAGCCCAAGACTCCGGCGCCTGCGCAGTCCGCCGACGCACCGGTGACGGTCTCCGCGGAGGCCGCCGCCGAGGCCGCGGTCCTCAAGCTCGTCAACGAACAGCGCGCGATCGTCGGGTGCAGCCCGGTGGCTGCCAACAGCTCCCTGACCGAGCTGGCCGAGAAGTTCAGCACGCAGATGGCCGACGAGGACTTCTTCGACCACACCGACCCCAGCGGGGCCACTCCGTGGGACCGGGCGGAGACGCTCGGCATCACCAACCTCGGCGGCGAGAACATCGCCCGCGGCCAGGCCGACGCGGCCGCGGTCATGGACGCCTGGATGAACAGCCCCGGCCACAAGGCCAACATCCTGAACTGCGACTTCAAGACCTTGGGTGTCGGTGTGCACTTCGGCACCGGCGGCCCCTGGTGGACGCAGGACTTCGGGTACTAGTCCGAAGCCGTAGGACGCCCATAGGGAGCACTAACCACTGGTTAGTGCTCCCTTTTGGTTAGCGCTGCGTTCGCGTACGCTGAGGAAATGGACACGACCCAGGAGCGTACGGAGGAGCCGAACTTCCCGTACAGCGTCTTCGCGAAGGCCTGCCCCTCCCGAGGCACCCTGGAGCACATCACGGGCCGCTGGGGCGGCCTCACCCTGTGCGCGCTGCACGACGGCTCACTGCGCTTCAACGAACTGCGGCGCCGTGTCGACGGCGTCAGCGAGAAGATGCTCTCGCAGACCCTGCACGCCCTGGAGCGCGACGGCCTGGTCCACCGCGAGGCCCAGCCGACCAACCCGCCCCGCGTGGACTACGAGTTGACCCCGCTGGGACGCGGAGTCGCCGAACGCCTGAAGGGGCTCGTCGACTTCGTGGAGTCCCGCATGGACGACGTCCTCGCCGCCCGCACGCGCTACGACGAAACACGCGACGCCCGCTAACTCCTCGGCGCCCGCTGGCACTTCGGGCAGAAGTAGCTCGACCGGTTCATCCACGCCCGCCGGCTCATCGGCGTACCGCAGCGCCGGCACGGCAGACCCTCGCGGCCGTACGCGTCGAGCGAGCGGTCGAAGTAGCCCGACTCCCCGTTCACGTTGACGTACAGGCTGTCGAAGCTGGTGCCGCCCACGGAGAGGGCCGCGTTCATCACATCCCGTGCGTGGCCCAGGAGTTCGGCGGTGCGCGGGCGTGTGAAGGTCGCGGTCGGACGTTCGTAGTGGACGCGGGCCCGCCAAAGGGCCTCGTCCGCATAGATGTTGCCGACTCCGCTGATCAACGACTGGTCGAGCAGGGCCCGTTTGATGGTCGTCCGCTTGCGGCGCAGGGACTGGTGGAACAACTCGTCGTCGAACAACGGGTCCAGGGGGTCACGCGCGATGTGCGCGATGACGTCCGGCAGCCCGTCCGGGGTGTTGTCGTGCAACGACAGCCCACCGAAGGTGCGTTGGTCGACGAAGCGGAGTTCGGTACCGAGGCCGTCGGCGAACCGGACCCGGATGCGCAGATGCTTCTCGTCGGGCAACTCGTGCGGCTGGACCAGGAGTTGACCACTCATCCCGAGGTGGGCAAGCACCGACTGGTGGGTGTCCTCAAGCGGCAGCCACAGGTACTTGCCGCGCCGGCTCGGCGTACCGATCCGATGCCCCTTGAGCCGGTGCGCGAAGTCGTCGGCGCCGGCGACATGACGCCGTACCGCACGCGGATGGAGCACCTCGGCGTCGGCGACGGTGCGCTGGGCGACCCAGCGCTCCAGGCCTCGCCGGACGACTTCGACCTCGGGCAACTCGGGCATGGCATCCCCTGTGGACACGGGTGAATGAGCCGAGCGCCCGCCCCTCGGCGGGGACGGGCGCTCGGGTCGCGCTGTTCGGTCAGGCGGACGCCGACGACGTGTCGGCGCTCTCCTCGGCAGGCTGCTCAGCGGCCTCGGTGGCGGTTTCGGTGGCCTGTTGTTCGGCCGCCTCCTTCGCCTTCTCGGCGCGCTCGTCCGCGTCGGCCCGGATGGACCGCCAGGCGGACTCGGCGGCCTGCTGCTCCGCCTCCTTCTTGCTGCGGCCGGTGCCGGTGCCGTACGAGACGCCTCCGACGCGGGCGGCAGCAGTGAAGGTCTTCTCGTGATCGGGGCCGGTCTCCGTGACCAGGTACTCGGGGACACCGAGCCCCTCGGTCGCGGTGAGCTCCTGAAGACTGGTCTTCCAGTCCAGGCCGGCACCGAGGTTCGAGGACTTCTCGATGAGCGGGTCGAACAGGCGATGTACCAGTTCGGAGGCCGCGTCGAGGCCCTGGTCGAGATAGACCGCGCCGATCACCGCTTCCAGGGTGTCGGCGAGGATGGACGCCTTGTCCCGGCCTCCCGTGCCCTCTTCACCGCGGCCGAGCCGGATGAAGGAGCCGAGTTCCAGACCGCGACCGACCTCCGCCAGCGCACGAGAGTTGACCACCGCAGCCCGCAGCTTGGCCAGTTGGCCTTCGGGCAGGTCGGGGTGGGTCGTGTACAGCGTGTCCGTGACGACGAGGCCGAGCACGGAGTCCCCGAGGAACTCCAGCCGCTCGTTCGTCGGCAGACCGCCGTTCTCGTACGCGTACGAACGGTGGGTCAGCGCACGCACCAGAAGGGCGGACTCGAGGTGATACCCGAGCCGCCCTTCCAACAGCGTGTGGGACGAGGCCGTGTCCGCGTGTTTCTTGGCGGTCGATTCCGCCTTGACGTCAGACATGGTGCCTCTCACCAGCCGCTCAGACCTCGAGGACCTGGCGCTTGTTGTACGTGCCGCAAGAAGGGCACGCGATGTGCTGCTGCTTGGGCTCGTGGCAGCGCTCGCACGCAACCAGAGGGGTGACCGCAGCCTTCCACTGCGACCGGCGGTGGCGCGTGTTGCTGCGCGACATCTTCCGCTTCGGAACAGCCACGGCTACTTCTCCTGCTTCTCGTTGGCGCGCGCCGGTCGGGGCGCTTCGCCACTGATCTCGTCCTTCTCGCCGTCTTCGAGTGAACCGGCGAGTCCCTGCAGTGCCGCCCAACGGATGTCGACGGCATCGTGGTGGTGGTCCGGGTCGTCCGTGAGCCGTACTCCGCACTCGGAGCACAGGCCCAGACAGTCGTCCTGGCACACCGGCTGCATCGGCAGTGCGAGCACCACCGCATCGCGCAGCACGGGCTCGAGGTCGAACAAGCCGTCCTCGATGAAGAGCATGTCCTCGTCTTCCTCGGCGTCGTCGACCGGTTCCGCTTTGGGGCGGCCACGGTCGTCGGCGTCAGGGTACGAGAACATCTCCTGGAAGTCCGCTTCGAGCGACAGCTCGAGCGGCTCCAGACACCTTACGCACTCCCCCTTGGCCGTTGCACGGGCGGTGCCTGTGACAAGCACACCTTCCATGACCGACTCAAGGCGGAGGTCGAGCTCCACCGGGGCGCCTTCCGGCACTCCGATGACTCCCTGGATCCCGAGATCCTTGGGAGCGTCGATCGAACGGTTCAGGCGCTGCTGCGCACCAGGACGCCGACCCAGCTCGTGAGTGTCGAACACGAGGGGGTTGCGGTGGTCGAGGCGGGCGTTCAGAGCCATCCCTGTCTTTCGGTCTGCTAGCTCAAGAGGACGCTGCCCTTCGGTGCTTCCGGGCAGCGTTGATCGCGGACGTACACGCGACCGAAGAGCCAGGATACTGGACCTTTCGCTCTCGGCCCAATCCGGTGTGCGCTCTCGGCCACCGGCCCGGATCCCTACAGGCCGCGGCCCTGCTCGTACGCCCGCAGCTGCTCCGCGCTGATCATGCCGGTGTCGAAGAGGCTGGTCTCGTCGAGGGCGTAACCCTGCTGAGCCTGGGCCTGCTGGTTCTGCTGCTGGTCGAGCTGGGCCTGCTGCATCTGATTCGGGTCGTACACGGGCTGCTGGCCGGTGTCGTAGCCCTGGTAGGCGTAGGGGTCCGCCTGCTGGTACCCGTACGGGTCCTGCTGCTGGGGCTGGGCGTAACCCTGCTGCTGGTAGCCGTACGGATCCTGCTGCTGGGCGGTCTGCTGGTAGTCGTAGGCCGCCTGCGGGGCGTAGTCCTGCTGCTCGGGCTGGAGCGGGGTGGCCGAGACCGGGGTGTCCGTGACGGTCGCGAGGTCGGCGAGGTAGTCGGCGTCGCTGGTGTGCTGAACCTGGTTGCCGTCGTCGTCGAGGGAAAGGGCGCCGAGGTCGTCGCTGGCGATCCGTCCGTGCAGCTTCTGCCGGCCCTTCCCTACGGCCTCCAGGGTCTTGGCGAGGACCGCCTCGAAGGCGCCGAGCTTGACGTCCACGTACGCGTCGGCGTCACGGCGCAGGGTCTCCGGGTCGTGGCTGCGCTCGGGGGCGTCCTCGTCCTCGTAGCCCTGGTCGTCGATGCCGGGGCCGGTGCCGAGCAGCTTCTCGCGGCCGCGGCCGACCGAGCCGAGGGTCTTGGTGAGGACGACCTCGAAGTTGGCGAGCTTGGAGTCGACGTAGTCGTCGGCCTCCGCGCGGACCTCCTCGGCCTCCTGGCGGGCCTCGGCGAGGATGCGGTCCGCCTCGTTCTGCGAGCGGCGGGCGACCTCGGTGTCGGAGATCAGCGAACCGCGCTCGGCGTGCGCGGTCTGGATGATCCGCTCGGCCTCCTGGCGGGCCTGCTCGACCATCTCGTGCCGGCCGCCGATCAGCTCCTGCGCCTCCGCCAGCGAGTCGGGCAGGGCCGCACGCACCTCTTCGAGGAGCGTGAGCAGCTCGGCGCGGTTGACCACGCACGAGGCCGACATGGGCATGGACCGGGCGCTGGAGACCGAGGCGACGATCTCGTCGAGCTTGTTCTGCACGTCCACCGTGTGCTCGCCACTCTCTACCGACGTGTTGGAGACGGACGGGTCGACTGTACGACCACTCCCGCCCCGCCCGACACCGGGTGACGCACTGTCAGTCCCTCAGCCCTTGCCGAGCCGCTCCGTGAGCGCCTCCAGGACCACGCCCGGCACCAGGTGGGAGATGTCGCCGCCCCACTGCGCGACCTCCTTGACCAGCGAGGACGACAGGAAGCTGTAGGTGGGGCTGGTCGGGATGAACAGGGTTTCGACGCCCGACAGCCCGTTGTTCATCTGGGCCATCTGGAGTTCGTAGTCGAAGTCGCTGACCGCGCGCAGGCCCTTGACGATGGCCGGGATGTCGCGCTGCTTGCAGAAGTCGACGAGCAGGCCGTGGTAGGCCTCGACCTGGATGTTGCCGAACTCCGCGGTGACCTCGCGGATCAGCTCGATCCGCTCGTCGACGGTGAACATGCCCTTCTTCGACTGGTTGATCATCACGACGACGTGCACGACGTCGTACAGCCGGGAGGCACGGGCGATGATGTCGAGGTGTCCATTGGTGATGGGGTCGAACGACCCCGGACAAACGGCGCGGCGCAACTGAGTTCCCTCGCTCTCCGGTCCGGTCATCGTGCGTCTTCGCACGTAGAGGCGGCGCGACCGTACCAAAAGGTCCCCTCGCCGTAGCGACGGGCCCGGATCGCGTCGAACCCGTCCGGCCACCCGAATTCGCCGCCTCTGGTGCTGCGCTCCACGGTGACGAGCGCGTCCGGCGCGAGCCAGCCCCCCGACCGGAGTGTGAGGAGAATCTCCCGAAGATCGTGATCTGGGACAACGTACGGCGGGTCCAGGAAGACGATGTCGTACGGGTCCGCCGGCGCGGGCGTCTGGGCGATCTGTTCGGCTTTGCCCGCCCTGACCTCGGCGCCGGGGAGGCCGATGTTCTTGACGTTCTCCCTGATGACGCGGGCGGCCTTCGGGTCGGCCTCGACGAGGAGGGTGTGGCTCGCGCCGCGGGAGAGGGCTTCGAGGCCGATGGCTCCGGAGCCGGCGTACAGGTCCAGGACCCTTTCGCCGTTCAGGGGGGCGCCCAGGAGGGACTGCCAGGTGGAGAAGAGGCCCTCGCGTGCGCGGTCGGAGGTGGGGCGGGTTCCGGTGCCGGGCGGGACGGCTAGTCGACGTCCGCCGGCCTCGCCGGCGATCACGCGGGTCATCTGGGGTCCTTGTTCGTGGGTCGGTGCAGGTTCATTGTGGCTGGTCGCGCAGTTCCCCGCGCCCCTGGGTTGGGAAGCCTCAGCCCTTCTCCAAGTACTGCTCCCTTTCCTCATCCAAGAGGGCGTCCAGGGCAGTCCTCAAGCCGGGAAGCCCCGTGAGTTCCGGATCGGCTGCCACCACACTCGTCGCCTCCTCCCGCGCCTCCGCGATGACCTCCTCGTCCTCGATGACCGACAGGACCCGCAGGGAAGTGCGGGCACCTGACTGGGCCTGCCCCAGCACATCGCCCTCTCTGCGCTGTTCGAGGTCGATGCGGGAGAGTTCGAAACCGTCGAGGGTGGAGGCGACGGCGTTGAGGCGTTGGCGGGCGGGGCTGGCCTCGGGCATCTCGCTGACCAGGAGACAGAGGCCGGCCGCGGAGCCTCGGCCCACTCGGCCGCGCAGCTGGTGGAGCTGGGAGACGCCGAAGCGGTCGGCATCCATGATCACCATGGCCGTGGCGTTGGGCACGTTGACGCCGACCTCGATGACCGTCGTGGCGACCAGGACGTCCGTGTCCCCGGCGGCGAAGCGGCGCATCACCGCATCCTTGTCGTCGGGGTGCATACGGCCGTGCAGCACCTCGATCTTCAGCCCCTGGAGGGGGCCTTGGGCGAGTTGGGCGGCGATGTCGAGGACGGCGAGCGGTGGGCGCTTCTCCGCCTCGTCCTCCGGGGACTTCTTCTTGCTCTTTCCGGCTTTCTTGGGGTCGTCGTCCTCGTCGCCGATGCGGGGGCAGACGACGTACGCCTGATGGCCGTTGGAGACCTCCTCACGGACGCGCTCCCAGGCGCGGGCCAGGAAGTGGGGCTTGTCGGCGGCGGGGACCACGTGGCTGGCGATGGGTGAGCGGCCTGCCGGGAGCTGGTCGAGGACCGAGGTCTCCAGGTCGCCGAAGACCGTCATGGCGACCGTGCGTGGGATGGGGGTCGCGGTCATGACGAGGAGGTGCGGGGGCTGCTTGCCCTTGCCGCGCAGGGCGTCGCGCTGTTCGACGCCGAAGCGGTGCTGTTCGTCGACCACGACCAGGCCCAGGTCGTGGAACTGGACCTTGTCCTCGATCAACGCGTGCGTGCCGATCACGATCCCGGCCTCACCGGTGACGAGGTCCAGGAGAGCCTGTCGGCGGGCGGCCGTCCCCATGGAGCCGGTGAGCAGCGTGACCTTGGTCGCCCGCTCGGCCCCGCCCAGCATCC